>NZ_JBZYAE010000003.1:0-69121 GCF_058890445.1 Acinetobacter sp. CAU_H_S170_2 | reverse complement strand
AATATTAAATAATATAAATAAAGAATTATTAAGTGGAAAAGAAGAGAGTTAGAGCGGAGAATACACGCTAAATTATACAAAAATACATTTATATAAATTAAAATTATGTGAAATATCTCTTATTTATCAAAGAATTCGATGAAGTGCAAATCGTCTCGCGTCATTTTTATACAACTTTAGTCTAATTTTTCCAAAAAAACCATTTCGATTGCTTTATTTATAGACAAAAACTGAATTATGATTCATTTTATGTAAAAGTGAATTTGGATTCACTTTTTATAATAAAGCTCACAATTGGAGGTGAGAGAAAAATGACAGCGACAACAATGAATGTAAATGCTGTAATCGATCAGGCTAAGTTTAAGCCTTTTCATTTAACGGTTGTTTTGTGGTGCTTATTCGTCGTCTTATTTGACGGCTATGATTTAGCAATTAACGGTGTGGCTTTACCGCTTTTAATGAAAGAGTGGGGTATGACGGCTGTTCAAGCGGGAATGCTAGCCAGTACGGCCCTAGCAGGCATGATGTTTGGTGCAATGCTATTTGGGATGCTGGCCGATAAAATTGGCCGTAAAAAAGTCATTATTATCTGTGTTACGTTGTTCAGTGGGTTCACTTTTGCGGGTGGCTTTGCATCAAACCCGACTGAATTTGGTATTTTACGCTTTATTGCGGGTCTTGGAATTGGTGGTGTATTACCGAACTTGGTCGCTTTAACTTCGGAATATGCGCCTCAGAAGTTTCGTAGTACTTTGGTGACCGCGATGTTTAGTGGCTATGCAATGGGTGGAATTATGGCAGCACTAGTAGGTGTTGCGTTTACGCCAACCTTTGGCTGGAAGATCATGTTTTTCATTGCGGGTATTCCATTACTGTTTATTCCTATTTTATGGAAATTCTTACCTGAATCAGTCACTTTTTTAGTGAAAGACCAGCAAACAGAAAAGGCACGCAGCATTATTCAACGTCTGGTACCTGAAGAGAGTGTAACTTCAGATACTGTTCTAGTGCTGAATGAAGCAAAAGTCCCTGATGCATCTGTCGCTGCCTTGTTTAAAAATGGCCGTGGTATGGGTACAGTTTTATTTTGGTGCTGCTTCTTCATGTGCTTATTGATGGTTTATGCCTTAGGAAGCTGGTTACCAAAACTGATGATGGCTGCGGGTTATTCGATGGGCAGCAGTTTAATGTTCCTCCTTTCCTTGAATATTGGTGCGGTGATTGGCACTGCTGGTGGTGGTGTGCTCGCGGATCGTTTCCACTTGAAACCTGTCATTATTAGCATGTTGACTGTCGGGGCATTTGCACTGGTGGGTTTAAGCTTTAATTCACCACAACCTGTAATTTATTTATTGGTTGCACTTGCAGGAGCCGCTTCAATCGGTTGTAGTATTTTACTATATAGTTATGTGGCGCAATATTATCCATTGGCTGTTCGTTCAACTGGGTTGGGTTGGGCATCAGGGATTGGCCGTGTGGGTGCAATCGTGGGTCCAATTGTCATTGGTGTATTGTTGGGCATGGAATTACCACATAAGTTGAATTTTATTGCTGTGGCGATTCCTGCGGTACTTGCTGCGATAGCGGTTTCTTTTATCCGTTTAAATAGTGCTGAAGAAGCAGTTAAAACTCAGGTGAAAGTTTCAAGTTCAATCAAAGCATCTTCTTAATCAAATCCCAAACAAATAAAAGGCTCTCGTTGTGAGGGCCTTTATTTTTCAAAATCGATGTACCGTTGGATGGTATTTGATCGTGTTTAAAGGAGAGTGCTATGCTAAAGGCAGCTTTAAATAGGGCAGCACAATAACAATGATTAAGCAGCATAAACAACTCGAACCTGAGCAAAGTGAACGTTTATTCAACATCTTAGAACAGCGGTTTCAGCAGTACACTGAACGTCATATGCAAATTAGTTGGGCATTTGTCCGAGAAAAACTTTTGCAGTCTCCGGAAAAATTATACGCCTTACAACAAATGGAAATAAGTGGTGGTGAGCCCGATGTCGTGGCTTTACCGAATACACAAGATGTGTATTTTTTTGATTGTTCAATTGAGTCCCCAAAAGGGCGACGGAGCATGTGTTATGACCGAGAGGCACTATTGAGTCGCAAGGATCATCCGCCTGAAAATACAGTGCTCGATTGGGTACAGGCGTATGGCTTAAGCTTAGTGACGGAACAACAGTATTATGCCTTACAGCAGATCTTTAATTTTGACTTGAAAACATCCAGTTGGGTTGAAACTCCAGCCGAATTACGTCAGCAAGGCGGGGCAATTTTTTGTGATCAGCGCTATGGTCGTACGTTTACCTATCATAATGGCGCTGCTTCGTACTATGCGAGTCGAGGATTTCGGACTTATATTCAGCTTTAACTGTGGAATAGAGATAAAAAGAAACCCCGACATCCTGTCGAGGTTTCTTTGTATTTCAGTGTTTAGATACAACTCCTGTCATATCTCACATCCTGATGCTCAAACTGATTATTGTTGTTTTAAGTTTGGGAAACGTCCTGTTTCCTGATGGTTTAAATATACATGGTGATGGCTGTTGTTCAAACAGCATTTTAACCACGCTATTTGTAAGCCTAAGCTGACAAAAGTAAATGGCTTATATAATTTTTGCTTAGTGCTTTAAATCAGCATCGTTTAAATAGGCTGATGAATACTGGATTGGTCTAGTGAAACTGAGGATGTTCTACGCAATGACTGGCTTTGGTGGTTTCTCTTTTAAATATAGAGCATCACTGGTATAGCGCGGTTGTAAATCGACTGTGCTGTAAATACAGAACAATATTAAAAAGCTGTATTTATGCATGTGATGTTCATTAGAAATATGGCCAATGTTCCCTGATGGGGTGAATATCTGAATGAAAATGTGAAAAGTAATGTTTTTTATGCGAGCGGGTAATACTTTTAGCGTTATTTACATTGAGTTTTTCAGTAGGTTGAGTATAGATGTAGGATCTTCAAATTTTATGCAGGAAAATAGATGCAATAAATCATTCCAAAAAGTTTTTTAATTTATAACTAATTTTGTACAATAAATAAGCTGATTAATTGAACGGTTGAATCAGCACACATTATAAAAATGGAATATTTGAAGCAGAAATTACAGAATATTTTTATAAAAGTGAGTATTGTTGAACCATATAAAAGGGAAGTTTAATCGACACACTTTAACCAAGGTTTTGTGAAAACTCCTCTGTTTGTCATTTAGAACCTTGCACCCAAAAGGTCGAAGCTAAATCAAACACTCAAGATTAATATTAAATGGTTCTTTTTTGTTGCGAGATAACCAAATAAAAAGCAATTAAAAGGGACCTAGGTTTAGGTGTTTTATGTCAGGAACTCGTGAAAACTGGACATCACGATCTGGTTTTATTATTGCAGCTGTAGGTTCGGCTGTAGGTTTAGGTAATATTTGGCGTTTCCCTTATGTTGCTTATGAAAATGGTGGCGGTGCTTTTCTTATTCCTTATTTATTGGCGTTAATTACCGCTGGTTTACCTTTGTTATTTTTAGATTATGCAACGGGACACCGTAGTTCGGGGTCACCACCTAAAGCCTATCGGGCTTTGTTTAAAGGCGGTGAAACGCTGGGTTGGTGGCAAGTCTGTGTGTGTATCATCATTGGTTTGTACTATGCCAGCGTACTGACGTGGGCGGGAAGCTATGTTTACTTCTCGATTGGTCAGACTTGGGGCAGTGACCCTGAAAGTTTCTTCTTTAATACCTACTTACAAACTTCGAAAGCAACAGGTTTCGATTTACAGTTTGTAAGCCATTTATTTTGGCCAATCGTGGGAATTTGGGCACTGACCTTAATTATTCTGTTTGGCGGGGTTAAAAAAGGTGTTGAATTATCGAATAAGATTTTCATGCCTTTGCTATTCGTTTTATTTACCATTTTAGTGGTGCAATCACTTCGTTTACCTGGTGCAGCAGAAGGCTTAAATGCATTCTTTACACCGAACTGGGCTGCGATGATGGACTATAAAGTGTGGTTGGCGGCGTATGGTCATACCTTCTTCTCGCTTTCTGTGGGTTTCGGGATCATGGTGACTTATGCATCTTACTTAAAGCCAAAGACCAATTTGACAGGCTCAGGTTTAATCGTTGGTTTTGCCAATGCTTCAACTGAAATCTTGGCGGGTATTGGTATTTTTGCTGCATTAGGCTTTATGGCGCATGCCGCAGGCAAAGAAGTTCAAGATGTGGTGAGTGGTGGTATCGGTTTGGCATTTATTGCTTTCCCGAAAATCATTTCAAGTCTCGGTGCAGGTGCTGATTTATTCGGTCTATTGTTCTTCTCATCATTATTTGTTGCCGGTATTTCTTCCATGGTTAGTATCTTGGAAGTGCCAATTGCAGCGATGCAGGATAAGTTAAAATGGAGCCGTAAAAAAGCAGTTACCATTATCGGTGGTGGTAGTGCACTGGTTTCAGTGATCTTATTCTCAAGTGTGAATGCGATTAAATTGGTAGATATCGTGGATCACTTTATCAATAACATTGGCATTGTGGGTGGCGCACTTGTTTCTATTCTTTGTATTACTTGGTTTAAGCGTTCAGCATTGATTGAGTTGCGTGATCACGTAAATCGTATTTCCACAATTCAACTCGGTAAGGGTTGGGCATTTACCTTGACCGTGATTACTTCACTCGTGTTATTAACGACGTTGAGTATGACGTTATTTAATTTGGTGAAAAATGGTTACGATACCTATAGCATGAGTCTGCAAGGGCTATTTGGTTGGGGCAGTGTGATTTTCTGTGCCGTTATTGCAATCGTACTCAGCAAAGTTAAAGATCGCTAGGAGAAAAAAATGAATACTTCAGCAATCGTAATGATGGTGATTTCAATGTTGTTTGTTTGGGGAGGACTTGTGTTGTCTATTCTCCACTTGATGAAAAATCCAGAAGAGCTCGATGATGTTCTTGAAGAAGTGAAAGACCAGCATACGTTGTAATACTGGATGACAAAGGCAATTCATTGATTTCATTTGTAATCAGTGAATGATAAAAAGCCGAGTGAATGTCACTCGGTTTTTTTATGGACTTTTAACAGGTTTAAGTAAGAATGAGACAGCTTCAACCAAGAAGTCTTGTCACACTTTTTTAGAAGAAGTATGAATGGTTAAGAGGGCCTTATTGTTTATGGTCACTACACGATCATTACTCTACTGAGCATTATTCAGTATAAAACTTAATCGATCTTGACTTGTTTTTATATTCAAACAGCATTCTTTAGACCGAAGAGTCATATTTTCTTGAAAATTGCTTAAATGTATCGTTTTTGGGCTTCGAACAGCCCAAATTTAGCGAGTAAATAAAGTATCTATACAAGCTACAGTTTGGAAGCCTATTTATAATGTTTTTTATATCATATGTTTATATTGATAATTTTTCTGTCGAAGAAATGAGTTTTTCAGTTCGATGGTTGTCGTGAGCTTACTCAATCAGTTCAAAACTGATGATTTTAGGCTGAGCCACTGACAACTAAATGTGATTTGTATCACTTTAATTATCTTTTCATGGACTACATTGGCAGATTAAAAAGGATTCTATTTTTTAGATTTTATGGATATGTATTTGAGCCTACTCAAAGCATTTTTTATGCAGATTTGATCTAATTAAATATTTGAATTTTATTGTTTTAATAGATTTTTCTTGTTCATTGTTTAATTCGTCTAATAGATTTCTCGCTTTGTATATTTGTAGG
This sequence comes from Acinetobacter sp. CAU_H_S170_2, assembly GCF_058890445.1. Classification (NCBI taxonomy): domain Bacteria; kingdom Pseudomonadati; phylum Pseudomonadota; class Gammaproteobacteria; order Moraxellales; family Moraxellaceae; genus Acinetobacter; species Acinetobacter sp. CAU_H_S170_2. The sequence goes on along the minus strand of NZ_JBZYAE010000003.1, from coordinate 63,399 downwards.
CCATCACCTATGAGTCGTCTTCTGTTGCGCTCAATATTTTGCTTATTTTATATTCATATTACGCTATTTTTACCACAATGTTGATTTTATGTAAAAAAGATGTAAATTTGAGTAACTGTAAACTAAGCAACAAAAATTAAAAAATAGTGTGACATATGTCACCAAAATTGGTATTTTAATTCCAGTTTGTTGTCTTTACGTACAGCATTTGATACTCAGTGTAATTGAGGTAGTGATGAAAAATAAAAATTTTGGTTGGCTTACAACACTTGTATTGGCGATGGGCATACCGTCCATGGTAATGCAAATGAAAACCCTTTATCTGCACAGATGAAAGTTTTTCAAGTTAATGTTGATAAAAATACCCAGAAAGAGTTGAAAACCACCGATCAGGTTAAACCGAATCAGGTACTTGAGTATCAGGTGACGTATAGCAATCAATCCACCAGTAGCTTGAAAGCCTTGAAGTTGAATTTGCCACTTCCTGCTTATGTTAGCTACACCGGAAAAAATACGCCGAAAAATACCTATGCTTCTACAGATGGTGTCCATTTTGCAAAAGCCCCATTAACCCGTGTTGAAAACGGGAAAAAAGTGAATGTGCCTTTGAGTGAATACCGCGCCTTGCAGTGGCAGGTCGATGAATTAAAACCTAAACAAAAAATCACCGTTGCAGCACAAGTACGTGTAAACGCGGCTCAATAATTTTCGCTTCAAATCAATCGCTTTTATGGATTCTTTTATGAAACATAACTTTCAATTAAGTAAAATTGCTGCATCACTTGCAGTGATGGGTGGGGTGGTGTTTGTGAGTAGCCAAACAATGGCTGCAACACCTGTTGCTGGAACCAATATTAGTAACGTTGCGACTGCATCGTATACAGATAATACTGGGACAACTCGTACCGTTACCTCAAATGAAGTTAAAACTGTTGTCGCACAAGTGGGTAGTTTTACCTTGGTTCAAGATCGTTCAGTAACGACCGTGCCGAATGGTCAAGCCACCATGTCGCATATTTTGACCAATACAGGTAATGGTACAGATACATTTACCATTTCACTTGCAGATTTGGATAATCATGCTTCTGGGTCGACCTTTGACTTCGCCTCAGATAAGTTCGCTGTTTATATCGACAAGAATAAAGATGGCGTACCTGATGATTCAGTGAATTTAAATGCGCCAGGTAAAACGATTGAATTACAAGCTGGTGAAGATGTTGGCCTAGTCGTGGTAGCAACTACTCCATCGACTGCAACGACTGGTCAGTTTGACAAACTCGAATTGACTGCAACCGCTTCTGCAGCAAAAGCAAGCTTATATACGACAAGTTCGATCAGTAACACAGATACAGTCACCATCACCAGTGGAGCTGTGGTCACGATTACGAAAGCTGCAAGTATTAGTACTGCAAAAGCAGGTGAAGAAATTGAATACACCTTAACGTTTAAAAATACTGGTAATGCAGCAGCAACCAATGTTGCGATTTTTGACGTTTTGCCAGCCAATGTGACTTATGTTGGTGGTTCTGCGAGATACAGCGGCAGTGCGACAGCATTAACTGATGCTAATGATGCTGCTGATACTTATCAATATGATCTGACCAATAAGCGTTTCTTATTTAATATTGCGAATTTGGCGGCCAATACCACGGGTACATTGAAGTTTAAAGTTGCAGTTCAATCTTCAGCATTGAATAGTGTGAATAACACGGCATATGTCGATCCAAACGGTAAAGATGATGGTTCGTTGTATACTATTACAGATGTGCCAACGACGCCGCCAACAACCACACCAACAGGAACTACGCCTTCGAATGAATCGAAAGTACCTGTGGTTGGAACCTATAAAGGTGCATTAAACGATACCGCTGCCAGTGCTTTTACTGATACGGAAACTGCTGCGGGCAGTGGTGACGACAAAATTCAATTAGCAAATTCAAAAGTTGGTGTACCTGTCGTGTTTGGTCAAAGCACAACAGATGGTAATAAAGTTGTGGTGCACAACAGTGGCGACCGCGTAGATACGTATAACCTAACGGTTGATCGTGATGCATTAGCTGCATCAGTTGCATTAGACGCATTTCCTGATACTGCTGTTTTGCCAGCAGGAACCATCGTTGAAATTTTAAAAGCGGATGGGGCAACACCAGCGACTGATACCAATGGGGATGGTGTTGTAGATACAGGCCCAATCCAACCTGGTGAAAAAGCACAATTTGTTGTACGCGTGACGTTGCCGAGCTCATCTGCGCATACTGTAGGGTATTCGTTTATTTTAGCAAGTACCTCTATCACGAACGCAAAGAAAGATACTTTAAAGTTATCGACTGGTCCTGTGATTGGTAACTCAGTCGATTTGGTGAATAAACCGAACTCTACGACAGAGAATGGTACTGGTGCAGGAACAACAACCCCTGTTGACAATAAGATCACACCACCAGCGGTTCCTGTGACTTTTGATGCAACCATTAAAAACACAGGTAATGTTGCTGATAATTACACCATTACTGTACCGAATGTACCTGCAGGTTGGACAGTAGAAATCTTTGAAAAAGATGGCAGTGGTAACTGTACCACCACTAAAGTGACAAACTCTGGAAACATCGCAGCGGGTGCCGCAAAAAGTTTCTGTGTAACGGTGACACCGCCAGCAGGTACACCAGCGGGTGACACTAAAAATATTCAAGTGAATATTGTCTCACCTTCAACAACTACGTCAGATAACATCACTTATGCAGTTACAGTTGCAGAGAAGCGTGGGCTCAGCTTTACGCCTGATCGCCAAGGTCAAGTTGCACCAGGCGGTACAGTTGAATACGTCCATGTTTTAACAAACTCTGGAAACGTAACAGAGGGTGTGAGCGGGTATCTTATTGATGTGAATTGGTCATCTACACTGTCAGGTGCGAATACGTCTGTTTATGTGGATTTGAATAACAATGGTAAAGCTGACACCAATGAATTAATTACAGGGGATACGGAAGCTGCTCGTAGTGCTTCTTTAGCAACACTTTTAGCAAATACGACAACTGCCGGAACTACAAATACTGTTGCTGGCTTATCTCAGAATGAGTCGATTAACATTATTGTTAAAGTTGAAGCTCCGGCAATTGCAACAGCTGGTGTAACGGATACGACAGTCGTAACCTTTAAGCCAACAGGTACAAACAAGCCATTAAATGTCTCTGTAACCGATTTGACCACGATTAACTTAGGTCAGGTTCGCTTGTTAAAAACTCAAGCATTAGGAAGTTGTACGACTGCACCGACTACTGGCTTTGACGCAACGAATGTCTTTGCGAAACCTGGGGAGTGTGTTTATTACCGTGTGACAGCGAGTAATGATGGCAATGTGAACGCAACCAATGTGGTGATTTCGGATATGGTTCCAAGTTACACCACATATCAGCCGAACTCTGCGAAACCTACTACTGCGGCACCAGCAACGGGTAGCAAAGAAGTGAAATATACGGTAGGTACGCTTACACCATCAGCATCAGCAACATTGGAGTTTGGCGTAAAAGTCGACCAATAATTTAAATAAACCGCTTCCTTTAGTTTCTTTTTAAAAAGGGAAGCGGTTTTTTTGCTGTATTTTTTGTGGGTTTGGGGTTATGTCAGTAAAAAAAACGACATCATTTAAAATGGATGCACTGTCATATTCGGCGTTGGCTTCTGCTTTGTTGTGTGTACAGCAAAGCTATGCCGCAATGCCGATGGCTGGTGAAACCATTCAAAACATTGCTTATGCATCATATGCCATCAGTGATGAAAATGGTGGACAACTCCTGCTAAAAACCCAATCCAACCCCGTGAATGTCACTGTAAGTGAGTTTTATGGCTTACAGTTACATGCGGATACGTTAAAGCAGGTCGAAGCTGGGTCAAAGGTGATTTGGTTAAACTCACTGGCGAACCTGAGTAATACAGATGCTTGGATTGATTTTACAACGCTTCCGAATGCTGATTTATCCAATATCAAAGTGTATTTAGATGCCAATGATGATGGTATTTTTGATGTTTCAGAAATCCTCATCACCAATGGTCTACTGTTACAGCCTAATCAAAATGTCCACTTATGGATTGTGGCGGATACGTCGACACAAACAGCTGATCAGGCATTTGTTGATTTGCCATTAACGGCACATATGCGTGAACAACCTGAGGTTCAGGATGTCGCGAAGAATCCTGCACAGGTCATTCAGCCTAAATTAAAAATAGAAAAATCGGTTGATCAAACCGTTTTACAAAGTAATCAGCAAGCTCAGACCATTCAGTACACTTTAAATGTATCGAATGCTGCGCTTTTACCTGTATTACCAACACAAGTAAAAGTTGATGGTCAAACTGAATCTTTGGTGATTGTTGAAGATCCTCTTCCAGCCAATACGGTTTTTGAAAGCGTAGAGGTCCTTGAAAAAAACCAAAATGCTCAACTTTTATATCGTTTAGCAGAAGGTGAATATACGCGTGGTTTACCTGCCGATAAAACTAAGGTGGGTTATGCAGTTGTCGGGTTTACCGATAGTTTTAAGTCACAACAAAAAAGTACGATACGTTTAACAGTTAAAACCAACCCTAACTTAAGCTATACCACACTTTTAAATGAAGCTTATGTTTTACATGGTTTGTCGAATATTACCCATAAGAAAACACTTTCAAATCAAGTGAAAACCCAAATTTTGGGACAGTCCATCATTGAAAGTACCACTTCGGATTTTTCGCACAGCCTTTACACGGGCAAAGTGAATGAGCCGCTTTATATTAAAACCAATGCCGCGATTTGTAATGCCAACCGTTTCATAAGTGATCAAGTTCGCGTGCAAATTAGCTCACGATTAACGGGTGATGTGGTTTATATCAATGCCGTTGAAAGTGGTGAAAATACAGGTATTTTTCAGTTTGATTTGGCAACGGAAGAAAGTACAAATAAAAACTTAGCTGATCAAATTTTACAAACCGTAAAACGTGATCAAGCGCAGATCCGTTTAACGGACTGCCTAGATGCAAATGGAGCATCAACGTTAAAGCTGGATAATGTTGAAACTCAGGTTTCAATAGATCCTTATGGTATTGTTTTTGATGCAAAAACAGGAAAGCCTGTTGCAGGTGCAACAGTTACGCTGGTCAATGAATTTGGTCGGCCTGTTGCAGAGAGTGAAGCGTTTGAAATTGATCGTAATACTGGTGAATTAAAACCATTTCCAACGCAACAAGTAACCTCTGCATCGGGTGAATTTGTTTCACCATTGGTAAAGGGCGGCAGTTATAAACTTTTAGTCGATACGTCGACTATTTCAGGACAACAATATACTTTTGCCAGCGACCAAGTTGTTTATCCGATTGATTCCTTTAATGGCAAGGATGTCCACGCAGAATGGTCGTACGGGGGGACTTTCACCCTGACAGAAAATAGTCCTGCACTCAGTATCGATATTCCAATTGATCCCTTACTTTCAACATCGGGGTTGATGGTTCAAAAGACTGCGCGAGACTCTTCGGTTGAATTGGGCGATTTTACTAACTATAGCATTACGGTGACGAATCAAGGCGACGTCGTTGCTGCGGACGTACAGTTGCAAGATACTTTGCCTCGTGGGTTTAGCTATGTCGCTAATACAATGCGTGTTAATGGTCAACCTGTGGCTGATCCTAAAGGTGGAAAAGGACCGTACCTGAGGTTAGGTTTGGGTGACTTAGCAGTGAATAAGAGCACGAAAATTGAGTACCGTGTTCAAATTGGGCCGAATGCTTTAAATGGTGACGGCATCAATCGCGCGAAAGCGGTGGATGCTGATGGTCTAAGTTCAAATGAAGCGCAAGCAAAAGTCAAAGTCAAGACGGGTGTTTTTAGCTCTGATGCATTTGTAGTGGGGAAGGTCTATACCGACTGTAACCGCAATGGTATGCAAGATCAGGGTGAGATGGGGGTGCCGGGTATTCGCCTCTTTATGGAAGATGGCAGTTATATCATTACAGATCGAGAAGGCAAGTACGATTTTTATGGTGTATCACCGAAGACACACGTTTTAAAGTTAGACCGTACGACCTTACCTGCTGGTGCTGAAGTTATTATCCAGTCTAATCGAAACGCGGGAGATCCATCGAGCCGTTTTGTTGATGTAAAACGTGGCGAATTACATCGTGCGGATTTTGCGATTGCCAATGATGCAGAGCAATGTTCTGCACCACTACTTGATGCAGTCAAACAGCGTCAAGAAAAGGTGAATCAAGGTAATTTCAACCTTGAAAAGGCCATTAATAAACAGTTATCAATAGATGCCCCAACTTTTATTGAAAAAAGTACACGTTCAGATCAGACAACGGGCTGTTTGGCTACAGAGGGGGAACAAGACTGCTTACTCGGTAAAAATGGATCTGTGACTAAGCTTAAATCCCAAGACTTGAGTTTAGAACCAATTCAACCGATGGGAGTGGTGAGTTTAGAAGAATATTTACGCCGTGCGGATAGCAATGCTTTGCGTATTTTAAACTTGAACGAAGGGCAATTGCTGAAGTTCAATCAAACCACCATTCAGTTACAAGGCACTGCGGGTGCAACACAACGTTTGTCCGTGAATGGGAAAATCATTGATGACAAGCATATTGGTAAGCGTGCAACATTGGCGGAGCAGCAAAAGCAAGGCTTAGAATATGTTGGTGTACCCTTAGAAATAGGCCCAAATACCCTTTTAGTTGAACAGCTGGATTTGATGGGAAATGTCCGTGAAACTCAAACTTTACAGGTGGTTGTACCAGGGCAAGCGCATCATTTAGAGTTACAACAACCAGTTGCGTCAGCTGTTGCGAATGGTCAAGATGTCTTGAGTATTGCGGTAAAGATCAAAGATGAACAGGGTGTTTCCGTTCTGACTAGAACTCCGATCACTGTTGCAAGTGATATTGGTGTGATTGATTTAGCGGATGCCAACCCAAATGAAGCAGGGCTGCAAACGTTTATTGAAAATGGTGAGTTGATTATCCCAATACTTGCGCCCAATATGCCAGGACGTGGCACTTTAATGGTCAATAGCGGTTTAATTCAACAAGAAATTGATATTCAATTTACGGCAGACTTACGTCCACTGATTGTAGTAGGCCTAATTGAAGGCAGCATCAATTTTAATCATTTTGACCGTGAAAAATTGCATAGTGTGACGAGCAATGACGGCTTTGAAGATGAACTGAAAGAAATTGCAGATTTGGGAGATGACACCACTGTTAATGGGCGTGCCGCTGTTTACTTAAAAGGTAAAGTCAAAGGGGATTATTTACTGACGCTTGCTTATGATTCAGACAAGAGTTCAAAGCAGCGTTTATTTCGTGATATTCAGCCAGATGAATACTATCCAGTTTATGGTGATGCTGCAGCCAAAGGCTTTGATGCTCAGTCGACCAGTAAGTTGTATGTTCGTTTAGACAAAGGCCGCTCTTATGCTATGTATGGTGACTATGTCACGCGTACTGAACGAGATGAAGGTCTTTCTTTAGGCCAATATAACCGTTCATTGACAGGTGTTAAATTAGGGCATGAAGGGGACAAATTCCAAGTGTCCGCTTTTGGTGCTCAAACCAAATCACGCCAAGTGGTGACAGAAAACCGTGCTATGGGGATTACAGGGCCCTATAGTTTAGGTACGATTTCAAATGATCTGATTTTAGAAAATAGTGAGAAAGTTGAAGTCTTGACGCGAGACCGTAACAATCCGGGTCTGATTATCAATCGACAAGTGTTAACGCGTTTTGTGGATTATGAAATTGATACCTATAGTAATAGTATCTATTTAAAAGAAGCAGTGGCGAGTGTCGATAGTGACTTAAATCCGAACTATATCCGTATTACAGTTGAAGCTGATGAAATTGGTGAAGAATACGAAGTTGCTGGCTTAAGCTTCAGTTATGTATTTCCAAGCCATTTAAAAATAGGCGGCTCTTTTGTGCGGAGTAATGATCCGCTGCAAAAGGAACAGATTTCAAGTGTGAATGCGGTGTTGAAGGTCGGGGAATATGGCAAGCTGATTGCTGAGGTGGCGCAATCAGAAAATACCAGTTCTGCTGATGATCAAGTGACACAAATAGGACAAACCGATTCTTCGGCTGAACAGCAGGGCAATGCAGCACGAATTGAATTTGAATATTCAAAGGGAACCAATAATTTACGTGCCTATCATCAGCAAGCTGACCGTGGTTTTCAAAATGATGCGGCAACTATCAGTGCTGGTCGCATGGAAAGTGGAATTAAGGCGACATCACAGGTTGCGCACATCGGTTTAGCACGGCTTGAGGCGATTCGCACGGAAGATCAGGTGAATCAAGGCGTGCGCACAGGATTATCTGCGAGTTTAGAGCGCAACTTCTTTAAATTGCTTGCTGTGGAATTGGGTGTTCGTCTTTATGATGAAAGCCAAGCCGGTGCAACACTTGCCACTGATCATACTGATGCCTATAACGGCACTACTGGTCGTATTAAATTTACGGGACAATTGCCTTGGAAAGGGGCAAGTGTATTTACCGAGTATGAGCAGGACTTATCTGATGCTGACAAGAAAGTCTTGACGTTGGGTGGCCGCGTCCAAGTTGCGGCAAATACAGAACTTTATGCGCATCATGAATTGATTTCTTCGATAGATGGTCTTTACTCGATGAATAGTACTGAAGAAACCAATAGTACTGTGGTGGGTATCAGCAGTAACTATATGAAAGATGGTTCAGTCTTTAGTGAATATCGTGTTGCTGATGGCATGAGTAATCGTGAGGCTGAAGCTGCGATTGGTTTAAAAAACCGTTGGGAAGTACAACCAAAAGTTTATTTGAGTGGTAGCTTTGAGAAAATTAAGACCTTATCTGCCGATACGGAGAATAATAGCGATTCTACTGCTGCCAGTATTGGAATTGAATATTTAGCCAATGAAAACTGGAAAGCGACAACACGTTTAGAAGGGCGTCGTTCGGATGACTCTGATACCCTGATCAATACGATTGGTTATGCACGTAAGCTCTCGAATGATGTGACTTTTTTGACTAAAAATACCCTGAACTTTATTGATAACAAAGGTGTAGATCAGGGCGATCATTTACGTAACCGTTTCCAATTGGGTTTGGCATGGCGTGATTTTGATCAAAATAAATTAGATGTTTTATCAAAAGTTGAATACTTCTATGAAAATAACGAAACAGATTTAGAAGCAGCCTTTCAACGAGAAGCATATGTCACATCAACCCATGTCAATTATCATCCTGAGCGCCAGCTCACATGGTCTGGGCAGTATGCGGCAAAATGGTCAGTGTTTGATGAAGATCGTGTTAAAAGTGATGCATTAACCCAGTTACTCAGTGGTCGTATGATTTATGACCTCAATGAACGCTGGGATATGAGTCTGCAAACAGGCGCATTATGGGCAAACCAAGGTGCTGGTACTCGTTATTTAGCTGGTGTTGAGGTTGGGTATTTATTGGCAACGAATCTTTGGGTATCTGCTGGCTATAATTTTATGGGCTATCAAGACGCCGAGCTCGCCAATACTAGCTCAACAGGTGAAGGTGCATATTTACGCTTTAGATTTAAGTTTGATGAAGACCTGTTTGGCCGCCGTAATGGCATGATGAACCCTGCTTTAGAACCTCAAGGAGGGCGATAAGATGCCAAAGACCTTGAAGGGTATCATCGTTGGTTTGTTCATGTTCAATGGCCTATCGAGTGCTATGGCAGAACAATCAATCAACTCAGTCCCACAAGTTCAGCAATTGGCTCAGCAGGTCGAGGCTGAGTTGCATGGGACAGATCCATTACTTCGCTATCATGCCTATAAAGCCAAAGTGTGGCTAAGCTATGCGAAGAGTGAAACTTCAGCACAAGGACTAAGCCGTGCAGGGCAGGAAGCACAACAGCAGGCTCAACATTTAGTGGATGGATTCAATCAGCCTACTCAATTATCCCTCACCACCCCTGTTTTAAGTATGGCACAGGTCATGCGTCGTGATCTTTGGGTTCAGTTAGAGTACTTAAAGGGGCAGGGTGCGATCCATGTTGCGCCAGAGCGTTTGGCGCAAGCCGAGGTTACTCTTGTGTGGGCAGCAGTCAAATACTGTGAACTGGGTTGGCGTCATGCTCGTGAGCACTTTCAAGCAGCAGAGCGTACGATTTTTCAAGTCCAACAGCAGTTACCTCAAAAGGGAATGATACCCTCTGATGCGTTTGACCTACCTACGTTGATGCAACTGAATGGACACGGCTGTCAGGGCGTAAATGCACAATATTGGCCACTTTTAAATACCGCTCAAATTCAAGTTCAGAGTAGCCGCAGCAGTGAAGGAAATCAAAAATGACAAAGCATTATTTCACTCGTGTTTTGCTTGCTTCACTATGTGTTACTTCTACTTTGCGAACCGTATCTGCAGCTGATGTTGCGGCTTCATCTGGGGAAGTTTCAATTCAACGAAGCTTTGTAAACCTTAACTTTAGTCAGCCTGATATCAGAGGGTATTCTTCATCAGGAGCAAAACTGGCTGGAAATACAAACACTTCACAAACAAATGTATTCTTAACTGAGGCCGAAGTTCCTGGTTGGAGAACGACACACCCTATAAGAGCTGCGGGGACATGGAATCAAGCTGGTCGATTAATTGAAATATGGAGAGCGGCAGGTGCAGCAGCACTCCCTAATACTTCTAATGACCAATATGCTGAATTAAATGCTGATGCAATCTCTGCTCTCTACCAAAATGTTTGTTTATTTGGTGGAGAACAATTTACTTGGTCATTTAAACACGCTGGTCGAAATTTAAACACTGCAGAGTCGTTGAAATTTCATATTGGTACAATTACTGGGAGTTCAATTAGTAGCCTTCAGACGATTGTTTCCGATACTGTTACCCGAACTAGCTCGCAAACAACAATGAGTACACGCTGGAAGAGTGTCAGTGTCGGGAATACAGCAGAAACAGTACGAGGGGGAATTCCTACGACAGGTGGTGTGTATTCTTTTATTTTTGAGGCAACGAATGGTTCAACTGAAGGTAATTTCTTAGATGAGATTAAAATTGGTTTAAAACCTGCAGTTGAGTTCAGTGCAAGTTCTAATAAATATTATGAAGGAAATGATAATACTTCAGGAAAAACACAAGCTGTGCCTTTTAATATTGTCGGGCAAATCTTAAGCCAAGATGATATGCCTACACTGAACTTTAAAGTTGACTATCCTCCTAACTATAGTGGTGTTAAAGCGGTTTATGGCGTTAATTATAAATTATACAAACAGGATGGGACGGCTTTAGTTGAGCTTGGCAGTACAGATGGCTTAAGTAAATCTAACCAAAACACCTCCATTACTTTTAACTATACGCCTGTTTACAATAGTGCTTTGGACTATACCAAAGGCGTACAAGTCAACGGTTTGGTGATTGGTATTTTAGGCAATACCACCGTCAATGCCGATATCACAGTTCCTTTTTCTTTTGCTCTGGATCCTACGAGTAAAGCCATAGCAACCTCTTTGAGCTCTTGTGGCAATAGTCAGGCAGATGTCAAATTTGACTTAAACATTCAAGAAGATGACGTTGACCTTTCGGTGGTGAAAGCGCTGACTAGCGATTCGCTGACTATTAAAGATCGTTTGGTTTCTTATACGTTAGATGTTGAAAATAAAACTACTGTTCAAGCCGATAGTGTGTTTTTACGTGATAGTTTTAAAAATTTACAACGTATAACAACCACTGGCAGTAATCAGACCACTCTGATGTGTGAAGACATCACAGATGGAAACAGTAAAGCATGTCCAACGCAGTGGACGGATGCCAATGCACTTACAGCACTCTTCTCCAATACTGCGGGTACGGGCCTAAGCCTTGGTGATATTCCTGCTAAGGCTAAGTATCGATTCACCATTAAGAACCTACTGGTGACAGATACGGACACATCAACCAATGGGCAGACGGTAAATACAGCCACCATTGAAACCACAGCGATGTCTGATTTTGAGCCAAGCAATAATATCTCGACAGTTCAAAAGCCGATTATCGGCAAGAGTGATTTGTCCAATAACAAAGCGAATGCACCTACGACAGAAACAGGCGTAGGTATCTTTAATATTGCGCAAGGTGGACGAACAGGTGCTGCTTTACTCACCAAGTCAGCAGACAACACGGCGAAAGTTTATTTTCCTTTAAATATTCAAAATGACAGTGCTTTTGCACAAGACTATAAGTTATATGCATCTAGAACATCCGTTGAGCCGACATTAAATAACACCGATTATTCAACTTTAGTACAAAGTGGTATTAACCCTTTTACCTCAGGGCTTAGAGTTGAGTTTTATCCATTGACCACTGAGCAATGTAAAGCTGGAATGACAGGGCAGAGTATTAGCCAACTTAATATTTCAGCCAAAACTACAGCTCAGGTTTGTGCTGTGGTAAGCGTATTACCCTCAGCAAGTAATAGCACCAACATTTGGTTTGCCATTGAATCGGTACAAACGGGTTTTGGTGATGTCATTTTAGATGCGGTCAGTTCACTGCAGGCGCAACAACGTCAATTAATTTTAGTGAATGATCAGCAAGCACAGATTCGGACCGGCGGAACTTTTGTCTTTGCACATCGCTTAACCAATCAGGGCCGTGTGACTGAAAGTGGCATTAAGCTCAGTGTTAATCTGCTAAAACCGAATGATGGATTTTTATACACTTTATTTATTGACCAAAATGGTGATGGTCTTTTAGATGGGGGTGATGTGATGGTGAAAGATTCGGATCGTTATCAGTTACAAGCGGGTGAACAAAAAGCAATTTTGGTCAAAGTGGAAGCACCGACCAGTGCTGTGAATGGTATGACGAGTCAAGTCGAGTTGATTGCGACACCAGACAATACCAATCAAAGTTTGAGTTTAAGCCCAATCTCAAACAAAGATTTGGTCACGATTGGTATTAATCAAATAACTTTACATAAAACACAGTTCAAACAGACGGGATGTACGGATATGTCTGCTTTACAAGTGGTGAATGCAGCGTATCAAATCGGAAGCACGCAAATTGGTCGTAATGATTGTATTGTTTACCGCATTATGGTGAAAAACATGGGGGAGTATCCTTTAACCAATGTTGAAGTTAGCGATATGTACCCGGCGTATACTACCCCGTGGAATTCGAATAATATCCTCCCTATGAAAGAGTCTGGGGAAAAAGTTACCCCTCAAGGTAAAAGTGTCTCAACTATTTTCACCGAGCTATTACCGAACCAGCAAAAGAGTCTGTATTTTGGAATTCGTTTACAGCCATAGGGTCTTGTAATCCAACCTCAATTTTAAATAAAAAATCGAGTAAAATTCACTCGGTTTTTTATGGATGTTTAATTTTCGGTTTTTGTAACAGGTGTCATCAAGATTTATTTGCTAATCTCCATCCATGAAAAAAGGAGCCTTTCAGCTCCTTTTATTTTTAAATCTTTTCAATGCGACAATAATAAAAACCATCGCCACGCCCTACTTGTGGGAGTAGTTGGCGACCATGAATCTGCTCAACACCCCAATCGGCATCAATTTTAATTTCTTTCGCATCCGTATGTTCAGCAAAGAAGTCGACCATTTGCTGTTCATTTTCAGCTTTCAAAATCGAGCAGGTGATGTATAGCAATGTGCCGCCGACTTTGAGTTGTTGCCACATATTTTCAAGAATTTGCTTTTGGAGTTGTACTGTTTTAGCAATATCGCCCGACTGACGCAGTAAACGAATATCGGGATGGCGACGGATTACTCCAATGGCAGAACAGGGTGCATCGAGAACGATACAATCCGCCAGTTCAGGCGATGTCCATTTCACTGCATCGGCAGTGATAATTTCCACAGGCTCTTCGCTTAGAGCCAAACGCTCTAAGTTTTCAGAGACACGTTTTAAGCGTTTTTCATCTTGGTCGAGTGCAATCAGTTTTTTTGGCTGATACATCTCTAAAATATGCGCTGTCTTGCCGCCAGGTGCTGCACAGGCATCAATTACGAATTTGCCATTTAAGTCTGGCAACAAGGTTGCACAGAGTTGCGCATGTTCATCTTGGACTGAAAAACCACCTACTTCAAAACCCGGTAGGCTTGGGATATGCAGACTGTCATCCAGCACAATGCCGACATTTGAAAGTTCACAGGCATGGGCTTCAATGCCTTCATCTTCTAAAATTTCAAGATATTCGTCACGGCTGACTTGTAAGGTGTTCACTCTTAAGGTTAAGGGTGCAACTTGTTTCAGCTCATAGCTGATTTTAGCCAGTTGCTCGCCCCAATCCTTTTTCAAACGTTTGGATAACCAACTTGGCAAATTTGAAGCTTGTTCTAGAACATCGTAGAACTGTTCCGTTTCACGTGTTGCACGGCGCAAAATAGCATTCACCACACCGCTTAAGCTTTCCATACCCAATTGTTTGGCTGCTTCTACCGTTTCAGAAATCGCGGCATGCGCTGCAACGCGGGTACACAGCAATTGGTATAAACCCACATATAAACAGGTTTCAACGACTTGGTTTTCCAGTGGCTTAGTCAACAAGGGTAAAGTCACTTGTTTAAGCGCATGCCATTGGCGTAAACAGCCAAGAACTAACTCATGGTACAAGGCACGGTCTTTGTCAGACACAATCGCCATGTGTTGCTGAAGTACCGATGCCAGTGATTGACCATTTTGGACAGCCAATAACGTTTTAACAACCTGAGCACGTAAGTTTAGGGTCTTACCTGAGGCGTGAGGAGATTGTTTCATTATAAAATTTGTCCAATATTCAGTTTTTGGGTTTGTAAAATTTGTACGGCATTTAGGGGTTTACCACCTGGCCATTGCAGAGAGCTTAAACACACCGCGTGTTCATCGCCACAAGCGACATGAACACCGTGTTTATCAATAGCTAAAATGGTGCCTGCAGCTTGAGCTTGGGCATTTTCTTGAGACAACATCGAACCCCAAACGCGCAGATTATTGCTTTCATCCAGTGCGATAAATGCGACAGGCCATGGGTTAAATGCGCGAATATTACGATCGATTTGCACCGCTGTTGAAGTCCAATCAATTTGCGCTTCAGCCTTAGAGAGTTTGTGTGCATAGACTGTCAAAGCTTCATCTTGCACTTCGCGGTTGTCTAAATAGTGCTGCAATGTGCTTTCAGAGGCTAAAACTTTGACCGTCGCTTCAGCCCCTTGGAGTGCCAGTTTGTCATGCAAGCTTGCAGAGGTATCTGTAGCTTCAATTGGGCAGTAGGTTTTATACATCATATCGCCAGTATCCAAACCCGCAGCCATTTTCATAATGGTGACCCCAGTTTCGGTATCTCCAGTAGAAATTGCGCGTTGAATAGGCGCTGCACCCCGCCAGCGTGGTAACAGTGAACCGTGAATGTTCAAACAGCCATATTTAGGCGTATCCAAAACCACTTGCGGCAAGATCAGGCCATAAGCAGCCACCACCATCACATCTGCATTTAAGGCTTTGAGTTCAGCTTGAGCAGCCAGACCTTCTTCAGTTGAGGACTTAAAATGCAGCGGTTGATACACAGGAATATCATGTGCTAAAGCCAACTGCTTCACGGCCGAAGCGGTAAGTTTCTGCCCACGACCTGCTTTACGGTCAGGTTGCGTATAGACGGCTACAATTTCATGTTCTGTTTTTAGGAGAGCGTCTAATGACACAGCCGCGAATTCGGGCGTGCCTGCAAAGATGATTTTCAAGAAATACTCGGAAAAAAGGAGAAGATTAAAACAATTATAGCAAAACTCGAGCAGCTACAGATTTATCCTGCATAAAAAGCCGATAGAGCAGTTCTAACTGAATGATGTGCGAGAGTTTTATTCAAAAAATAGCGCAAGGATCCTTGATAGCATATCGCTCAAAATTTGTAATTCATATAAATAAAACTCATGCAAAATTTAAAAATTATTCATAGAAGTTTTGTATTGCAAGGCGATTGAACGGGTTATAGTAGTTTCCATATGCAATTGAATGTCAGCTCATCGGTTAAAATGTAGCGCGCAAATATACTGCCGTCCGTATTTTAGGTCGAGATACCTAAAAACAAGATTTACGCAGAATGTGAATATGTTATGTTTAAATTTTTGACAGTTTGACACTCTCAGAACTCAGATTTTAGCCAGAGTGAATGTGGACATTCATCTCAAGCACAACTATGTTGGAAAAGTACAATGCCTGACTATCGTTCAAAAACATCAACACACGGAAGAAACATGGCGGGTGCGCGTGGCTTATGGCGCGCAACGGGGATGAAAGACGAAGACTTTGGTAAGCCGATTATTGCGGTAGTCAACTCATTCACTCAATTTGTACCGGGTCACGTTCATTTAAAAGACTTAGGTCAACTTGTGGCACGTCAAATTGAGAAAGCAGGTGGCGTAGCTAAAGAATTTAATACCATTGCGGTCGATGATGGGATCGCGATGGGACACGATGGCATGCTGTATTCATTGCCTTCACGTGATCTCATCGCTGACTCAGTGGAATACATGGTCAATGCGCACTGTGCTGATGCGATGGTCTGTATTTCGAACTGTGACAAAATTACCCCAGGCATGTTGATGGCGTCTATGCGTCTGAACATTCCTGTAGTGTTCGTCTCTGGTGGGCCGATGGAAGCGGGTAAAGTGAAAATCCGTGGCAATGAACACGCGATTGACCTTGTTGATGCCATGATTGTCGCAGCAGATGATAGTTTCACTGATGAAGAGGTGGCTGAATACGAACGTTCAGCTTGTCCAACCTGTGGTTCATGTTCAGGCATGTTTACTGCAAATTCAATGAACTGTTTAACCGAAGCTTTGGGCCTATCGCTTCCAGGCAATGGTTCAACTTTAGCAACCCATGCCAATCGTAAAAAATTATTCGAAAAAGCGGGTCAATTGATCGTTGAAATTACCAAACGCCATTACGAACAAAACGATTACAGCTTGTTGCCGCGTTCAATTGCCACCAAAGCAGCCTTTGAAAATGCTATGACGCTGGATATTTCAATGGGTGGTTCAACCAATACCGTTCTACACTTGTTGGCAGCTGCACACGAAGCTGAAGTTGACTTTACCATGACCGACATTGACCGTTTGTCACGTAAAGTGCCTGTGCTGTGTAAAGTTGCCCCTGCAAAACAAGACGTGCACATGGAAGATGTACACCGTGCAGGTGGCATCATGTCGATCTTGGGTGAATTGGATCGTGCAGGGTTGTTGGATACGTCTGTGCCAACTGTGCATGAAAAAACCTTAAAAGATGCTTTGGACAAGTGGGACATCATCCGTACTGAAGACGAAGACGTGTATCAATTCTTCCGTTCAGCACCGGGCGGTGTACCGACGCAAACTGCATTTTCACAAGACCGTTACTACTCACGATTAGATGGTGATCGTAACAATGGCGTCATTCGTAATGCTGAACATGCTTTCTCTCAAGATGGTGGTTTGGCTGTGCTGTACGGCAACATTGCGCTTGAAGGCTGTATTGTAAAAACTGCGGGTGTAGATGATTCCATCTTGAAATTCAACGGCACGGCACGTGTGTTTGAAAGCCAAGATGCTGCGGTAGAAGCGATTCTAGGTGGCAAAATCACTGCGGGTGATGTGGTGGTGATTCGTTACGAAGGTCCGCGTGGTGGTCCGGGTATGCAAGAAATGTTGTATCCAACCAGTTATTTAAAATCGAAAGGTTTGGGTAAAGACTGTGCTTTACTCACCGATGGTCGTTTCTCGGGCGGTTCATCAGGTCTGTCCATTGGTCACGTGTCTCCTGAAGCGGCTGAAGGCGGTGCAATTGGTTTGGTGGAAGATGGCGACCGTATCGAAATCGATATTCCAAACCGTAGTATTCACTTGGCCGTGGATGAAGCAACCATGGCTGCGCGCCGTGAAGTGCAAGAAGCCAAAGGCTGGCAACCTGCTGAACAGCGTCCACGTAAAGTCTCTAAAGCTTTAAAAGCCTATGCGATGCATACCACCAGTGCATCTAAAGGTGCGGTACGTGAAATTTAAGCTGTAGTCTTTGACTGATTAAAAAAGCACTCCATTTGGGGTGCTTTTTATTTAAAAGTTATTGGTTCAGCACAATGGAGTCTTAAATAGGTTTCTCAAATTGCAGTTGATAACCTTCGGTTCGACCTACTTTTGTTTCGGCAAAAGTAGGCAAAACCATTGGTCGTCCGCAAAACCTGTTTATTTTCTGCATCTAAAAGAATGCTTTGAAAAAACCACCCATTGAATCGGCTACGCAGGTTGCGGACGGCGTTTCCGTGTATCAGACAACCTGATGGATTCAAGATCAATATGTTAAGACCGTGAAGAGCTTGATGGGGATTGACTCAAAAGTCTCATTGTACTTTTATGTCTAGCCTGCTTTCTATACAATAAAAACAGAAAAAATTGCCAAGACTGTAGAGCAATACGCCGCCATCGCTAAGGACAAATACAATGAGTAAAGACAATATCCGCGAACATTCAGCTCCTGTTTATGAAGGCATTGAAAATGCGCCCGCACGTTCCATGATGCGTGCCACAGGCTTTAAAGATTCAGACTTTACTCGTCCCTTTGTCGGTATTGCTTCGACGTGGGCCAATGTCACGCCGTGTAATATGCATATTAATGAACTGGCATGTGAGGCCGAAAAAGGGGTCAATCAAGCTGGCGGCAAAGGCATTATTTTTAATACCATCACCATTTCAGATGGCATTTCTAACGGCACCGAAGGTATGAAGTATTCTTTGTTGAGCCGTGAAATTATTGCGGATTCGATAGAAGCGGTGGTGGGATGCCAAGCCTATGATGGGGTGATCGCGATTGGTGGCTGTGACAAAAACATGCCGGGTTGCATCATGGGCTTGGCCCGTTTAAACCGTCCGGGGTTGTTTGTCTATGGCGGAACCATTAAGCCGGGCGCAGGGCATACTGACATGATTTCAGTCTTTGAAGCTGTGGGTCAGCACGCCAAAGGTGAAATCAGTGCCATTCAGGTCAAACAGATTGAAGAAGTGGCGCTGCCGGGTCCGGGTTCATGTGGTGGCATGTACACTGCAAACTCGATGGCTTCTGCGATTGAAGCCTTGGGCATGAGTTTGCCGGGCTCCTCTGCACAAGAGGCGGTTTCGGATGACAAGCGGATCGACTGTCAAAAAGCAGGTGAAGCGGTGATGAATTTGCTGCGTTTAGACCTGAAGCCACGCGACATTATGACCAAAGCCGCATTTGAAAACTCAATTAAAGTGCTGATTGCCTTGGGTGGTTCAACCAATGGCGTGCTGCACTTACTGGCAATGGCACATACTGCTGGGGTTGAACTGAGTTTGGATGATTTTGTCCGTATTGGGCAAGATATTCCCGTGGTGGCCGATGTACGTCCATCTGGCAAATATTTGATGTCTGAGCTGATCGCGATTGGGGGCATTCAACCGTTGATGAAACGCATGCTGGATGCTGGCATGCTGGATGGTTCATGTTTAACCGTAACAGGAAAGACCTTGGCGGAAAATTTGGCTGAGGTTGAAGACTATCCAGAGGGTCAACAGATTATTTTACCGTTCGACGCGCCAATTAAAAAAGACTCTCACTTGGTGGTACTTAAAGGTAACCTGTCTCCAACAGGTGCTGTGGCTAAAATTACCGGTAAAGAAGGCCTGTACTTTGAGGGGCCAGCACGTGTCTTTGAAGGTGAAATTGGCGCGATGCGTGGCATCTTAGATGGCGAAGTTCAAGCGGGTGAAGTGGTGGTGATTCGTGGTGAAGGGCCTAAAGGTGGACCAGGCATGCCAGAA
Source organism: Acinetobacter sp. CAU_H_S170_2 (assembly GCF_058890445.1). Classification (NCBI taxonomy): domain Bacteria; kingdom Pseudomonadati; phylum Pseudomonadota; class Gammaproteobacteria; order Moraxellales; family Moraxellaceae; genus Acinetobacter; species Acinetobacter sp. CAU_H_S170_2. The sequence continues at coordinate 43,630 of NZ_JBZYAE010000003.1, read as the reverse complement.
ATGCTGAAACCGACTTCAGCGATTATTGGTAAAGGACTCGGTAAATCTGTGGCGCTGATCACCGATGGTCGTTTCTCTGGCGGTAGTCATGGTTTCGTCATTGGACATGTCACCCCAGAAGCCTATGAAGGTGGGCCAATTGGTTTAGTGCAAAATGGCGATAAAATCTCGATTAATGCAGAAACCCGCGAAATGACGTGGCATGTTTCGGCAGAAGAGATCGCAGCGCGTCAAGCCGCGTGGGTGAAACCGCAACCGAATTATCGTTATGGGGCTTTGGCCAAGTTTGCAAAACTGACCACTGGTGCGGAAAAAGGCGCGGTAACTGATCTAAATTTAGATGTCTAATTGATCATTTTGCTGTGAATTGATATAAACCCTTGTAGTACTTTCAAGGGTTTAATTTAGAGGCTTTGCTCATGTCACTGTTGCGTCGATGGTTCGATCCGATTCGATCGCGTTGGTTTTACCAAAAACCGATTCGTCAAACGGTCGTATCTACTGAACAAGGCTTGAGTATTCATTTACGCCTCGACGATGTATATAGCTATTTAGCGGTTCAGCAGTTACCACAAATTGAAGAAATTTTAGCGGACGAACTGAAACCATTGAAGGTGGTCATTTCCAGTCAGGCTGCTGAACCGCCGAATCAAATGTCGGCTTTGGAGTGGCAAACTTATTGTTTAAATGATGCCAAAATTCTGTCGCGTCAGCACCGTTTTAGCTTTCATGAAACGCCAGAACAACCCAGTCCAGAGGCATTGAGCCAAGCAGAAACCATCTTGCGGCATACGCCGCTGCGTGGGCAGGACTTTTTGTATTTGCTGGAAGATGTGTTTCACATGCTGTGGCAAAAACAAGAGGGTAAGCTGCGCACCTTATATGCGATGGCCAGCCGTCATCATCAAGAGCAACACTTTCCAGAACGTATTTTTAATGATGATGCGGTACTGGCCAGTTACTTCCAGCTCGGTGACCGTCAGTATCATGCCGTCGATGATCTGCTGCGTTTAACGCGCCGTTTAAAACAACAAAAATTATTTACCGATAACCCCATTTTCTTGATCAATCATATTGATTGGCGTGAGCATTTGATTAGTGATGCTGAAGAGTTAAATGAAATTCAGGCGCTCGATCCAGAGTTAGACCTATACGTTGCGTTGGAAGATCCAATTTCATGGTTGTTATTGGCCTATATTAAAGAAGAACTGGCCGATTATTATAATATTCAGCTCAATGTCTACCCGCTCAGTTATCACGGTCGAGACGGGTTTGATTGGAGTTTGGCAACACGTTTATCCAAACGGACAGAAATCAAATTCACACCGTTTTGCCGTCCGACGCAAGCAGCCACTTTGGCGATGGCACAGTTATTTTATAGCGTACCTGAAGAGCAGCGCGTTGATGCCATGTATCGGATTTTGAAAGCCGTTTGGACCCAAGGCAAAGATTTATCCTTTAAATCGCATTTTGATCAACTGATGCAAGAATTGGAAATTGCAGCATGGATCACCGAAGATGTGGAAGCCAAGCTTCAAGAAAATGACATGCTCTGTGAAATGAAATCCCAGCCTGATTTCCCCGTGATTGAACTGCGCGTGGATGGGCAGAGCTATGTCTTTAATAGTTTGTATCGCGTCTGGATGATTGAAAGTATTTTCAGTAATGTGCTAGAAGATCAATATAAAGCTGACCCTGTGGATGAAAGCGAAGGCTGAGTCATTTAAGTGCTTATTAATAATGTTAATGAGGTTTAACAATTAAATTCATTGTTAAATTTTATTAATAAATAGGCTTCCAAATGAAAATGATTATAATTGGCATTCTTTCTGTCTGTTGATCGATGTTATGCGTTTTCATATTTCTTCTTTGAGCTTATCCATTCTGGCCGTGATGACTACAGCAGCGTTTGCTCAGGGCGAGACACAGGAAACAGCATCATCCCAAGTTTTACCGACTTTGCAATTTGAAGCCCAAGATGCAGATGACAAAGCGGCATATGCAGCAAAAACTGCATCAGCTGTTTTGCGTTCAGATGCACCGCTGTTTGAAACAGCACAATCGATCAGCGTGATTACTGAAAAACAACTCGAACAAAAACAAGCAAAAACACTGTCTGAAGCCTTGCAGGGTGTAGCGGGGGTCACCGCAGGACAGTATGGTCGCCGTGGTTGGGATGACTTTATTATTCGTGGTCAGGTTTCCAGCGCACAGACCTATGTCGATGGCTTGCGTATTCAAACTTCTGATAATGCCCTACGTTCAGAGGACATCAGTGGTTTACAGTCAATTGAGGTTGTCAAAGGGCCGACATCGACTGGTTTTGGCTTTGCCTTACCGGGCGGCTTAGTTAACTTAACCACCAAACGTCCTCAAGCTGAAACTTTTTCTCGGGGCAGTGTGAGCTATGGCAGCAATGCCTTTGTGGATGGCACATTTGATATCAACTATGCGCCAAATGATAGCGAAAAAGGGGCGTTTCGTGTGGTGGGTCATGCCTCTGACCAAGATGATCCAACCGATTATGTTTATTATAAAAATTATTATATTGCACCGTCTTATAATTTTGACTTAGGTGAAAAAGACGAACTGTCTGTGATTGCCAGCTATCAGCATCGGGATTTTATTCGCCAGCAGGGGATTCCCTATAGCAATGGCGCTTATAAAAACTATTCACAGACCTTATTTTTTGGCGCGCCGAATCTAAGCAATACGGTCGATGTTTTGCGCTTAGGGTCGAACTATGCGCATTATTTTGATAATGGCTGGACCTTTAAACAAAACTTTGCGGTCACCACAACCGATGCAGATAACAATCCGGTATTGGCGGGGAGTAATAACACTTTACCGACCATCAAACGGACGGTGGAAAGACAGATTAAAGACGATGTGAATTTTGCGCTGGATCATAATCTGTCGCGTCATTTTGATTGGGGCAAAACCCAATATGATTTGATGGTTGGTTTGGACATGATGCATGAGCGCAGTGACTATGAGCGCCGTAGTAACAGCTTGTCATCCTTTAATGCCAATAATCCGATCTATACCCCTATCGCAAAGGCGACCACGACCAAATCGCATCAAATTACAGATACCCAATATATGGGCGTATATCTGCGTAATAATTTTAAAATTGATGATCATTGGATCTTGGGCTTATCGGGTCGCCATGACTGGACACAGGTCGAAGTCGATGACCTTTTCAATGATACGACGCTGAAAAACTCGGACAATGCTTTCACGGGTAATGCATCTTTGATGTATCAAATTAATGATAAGTTTGCGCCCTATGTGAGTTATGCAACCTCATTCTTTCCTGTGAGCGACACTGGCGCTGGCGGAACACTATTGGACCCTGAAGAGGGAGAGCAGTTTGAGGTTGGGGTTAAGTTCCAAGGGCTGAATCAACGGCTGCAAGGCTATGTGGCTTATTATGATTTAACCCGTCAGAACGTGATTGAGTCGGATTCTACCCTCGGTTATTCTGTGCAAATCGGTGAACAAAAAACCAAAGGTTTTGAGACTGAGTTATCCGCTACGTTGACGGATCAATGGAATCTGACCGCAACCTATAGTTATATTCCTACCGCGGAAACGACAGAAAGTACGACCAGCAGTGATATCGGCAAACGGATTAACCATGTGCCTAAAAATGCAGCCTCTTTATCAACCCAATACTTCTTTGATGATGAGCAACTGGGCTGGAATATTGGTGCCAGTGCGAATTATCAAGGCGAGCGTACAGCACAACGTGGGACTTCTTATGTGCCGCTATCGAGCTATATGCTGTACGACGTCAGTGCAGGTTATGAGGCGAAAAATTGGGGCGCAAAGTTCAGTGTAAAAAACCTGTTTGATAAAGAGTATCTAGTCGGAACCACGCCAAATGCGCAATTGGTCAATTGGGGCGATCCACGTACTTTCCGTTTCAGCTTAAATTTTAAATACTAAGCAGAATCACACCGCATCACATTTAGATTCAATAACAGTTGAGTCCAGACCATTCTTTCCAGTAAGCCTCAATCTTTGGTTGAGGCTTACTTCTAAAAACCGTGATATGAGCCCAGATTTAAATTTTATAGCATGGCGCTAAGTGTTTAGAGAGAAGCGTCATGCTTGCTTTTGTTATTTTTGTTTTTGCTGTCGCAGGCATGATTAAGGGCACCATTGGTCTGGGTTTGCCCGCCGTGTCGATGGGACTTTTATCTTTGGTGATTAGCCCATTTCAAGCGGCAACTTTGCTGATTATCCCTTCCATGGTCACGAACTTCTGGCAATTGTTCGCAGAAGGACGCGTACTGCGACTGGTACAGCGCTTTTGGCCGTTGCTGGTGGGCATGATCATTGGTTCAGTTTGGAGTGTTTTTCCTACACTTGGACATGGCGAATTTCAAAGTGAAGCGCTGTTGGGCGGGATGCTGGCCATTTATGGTCTATATGGTTTGTTTGCCAAAAACATGCCCAATTTAGCCCCGTATGAAAAATATTTATCACCAATCATGGGCTATTTGGGCGGTGCTTTGACGGTGGCGACAGGGGTGGTGGTGATTCCCGTGGTGCCATATTTGCAGTCCTTGCATTTGAAACGGGATGATTTGGTACAATCGCTCGGCCTTGCCTTTACCGTTTCAACCTTGTGTCTGGCCACGTATTTACATCTGAATCCTGTTGAAGACACTCCCATTGACTATCAACTGTCGTTGATCGCTCTGCTTCCTGCATTGCTCGGAATGTGGTTGGGCACTAAAATTCGCTATCGCATCCCTGAGCAAGCCTTTCGTAAGGTGTTTTTTGTGGGCCTAGTCTTATTTGGCAGTTATATGGTTTTACATCAACTGTGCTGGCTTTAATGCGCAATGAGCTGGTCATGTTGGCTCAAGAGGAATTGACTAAAGCGTTGATAATCTGCGGGGAGCTGATCAAAACACCGTGCTGCTAACAGCAACTTGCGGTTGGCCCATTTGCCTAATAGTTCAATTTGCTGAAAATCATACTGTGCTTTTAAACGCAGGGCTGCCCGTTTGGGAATAATTGCAATGCCGACGCCATTGGCAACGACTTGGGCGATCGCGGCAAAGTTCGGCACCCGTAGACGATAGTGGATGTCACAGCCTAAGCGTTTGGCTTGAGCTTCTATTGACTGTTGTAAGGAGTGATATTGCATGAGGCCCACAAACGGATGTTGCAATAATTCACCTAGCTCCAGTTGAGCCGCAGTGGCAAGTGGATGCTGGCTTGGGCAGATCAGTACCAACGGGTCTTCAGCAAACTCTTGAGTTTCAAGCTGCCCTGCATCAAAAAAACCAGAGATCAGCCCCAACTGCGCCGTACCTGTACTGAGGGCCTGAATGATGTCATTGGTTTCGGCTTCTTTTAATTCAATATGGAGCTTCGGATTTTCCATTAAATACTGCGGCAATAAATGCGGTAAGTACTCACTCTGCGCCGATGAGTTGCACCACAATATAATGTTGCTCGTTGCACTGTGGGCAAAGGGCAGCATGGCCTGTTGTAATTGCTGCTGTTGTTGCAGTAAGTGCTGCGCATGTTCCGCAAAGGTTTGTCCAGCAAGGGTCGCTTTTACCCCAGTTGCATGGCGGGTAAATAAACTGACTTCAAAATGGTGTTCTAATTTTTTAATTCGCTCACTGGCGGCCTGTAAAGAAATGGCGGAGCGTTCTGCACCCTTGGTAAGACTGCCTGTACTCAGGATATTGATAAACAATTGCAGATCAAAAAAATCAAGGCGCATGGCAGGGTCAAAGCGGAAAATGTTGCTTTATCTTAGTCCTTTTTGCATTTTGAGGCATCCTTTTAGCATAGTGGCATGTGTAAATCGGAGCCAGAATATCAGAGCAAAAAAAGCAGCCCGAAGGCTGCGATCAACAATGAACACTCAAAAAAATAAGGCAGATTAATCTTTTTGCCCTAAGCTGAAGAACCAGTTCAAGAACAATGCTGCAAACGTAGCAGTACCAATACCACCCAAGTTAAAGTTGCCAATTTGTAAGGCAAAATCACCTGTACCTAAAATGATGGTGACTGCAGCGACCATCAGGTTTTTGTTCTGTGAAAAATCGACTTTGTTTTCAATCCAGATTTTTGCACCTGCGATGGTAATCAAACCAAACACCACAATCGATGCACCGGTTAAAATCGCGGTCGGAATGGTATGGATGATGGCACCAAACTTTGGTGACAGGCCTAAGAAAATGGCAAACACACCTGCAATGGCAAAAATGATGGTCGAGTAAACTCGTGTGACTGCCATGACTCCAATGTTTTCACCATAGGTGGTCATGCCTGGAGCGCCTACACCACCTGCTAACGTCGTTGCGACACCATCGGCAACAAATGCTTTACCAATGTGTGGATCTAGGTTTTCACCAGTCATCGCACTCACGGCTTTAATGTGACCGAGGTTTTCTGCCACCAAAATTAACGCAATTGGTGCAATGATCATCATGGCATTGGCATTAAATTCAGGCGTATGAAAAGTCGGTAAACCAAACCAAGCGGCTTGGTGAATTGGTGTAAAATTAATCGCTGTGCCATAGCCCATAACATTGGTCACGATGAAATAGACCAAGTAAGACAGTAGCAAACCAATTAATAATAAGAGACGCTGCAATAAACCACGGGTAAAGACTGCAATCGAGCCCATACATAATACGGTAACCAGTGCCATCCACATATTAAAGGAATTGCCCGCAACGCCTTTGACCGTCACTGGGGCAAGGTTGAGACCAATAATCATCACCACAGCACCTGTCACCACAGGCGGCATCAGTTTTTCAATCCACTTGGTGCCCGTTGCCATGACCATAAAACCAAACAAGGTATAGAGCACGCCGCAGGCAATAATACCGCCGCCCGCCATGGCTAAATTTGGATTGAGTGCGCCTGTGCCCGATGCGGTATAGCCCGTTGCTGCAATCACGACCCCAATAAAGGCAAAACTTGAACCTAAATAGCTTGGAACACGTCCACCCGTCATAATAAAGAACAAAATGGTACAAATCCCGGACATTAAAATAGCAAGGTTGGGATCGAAGCCCATTAAGAAAGGTGCAAGAACCGTTGCTCCAAACATGGCAAAGGCATGCTGCACACCTAAAATTGCACTTTGTGAAGCAGGGAGGTATTCACTTGTGCCAACAGGACGTGCATCGATATTGCCTTCGTACGGGCGCCATTTGGGAAACCAATTGGACATTTTTTGAGCACTCTAAAGATAAATTGTGCACATCATACTCTTGTTTTTTAGAAGATTTAATCAGTGATACAAAAAATTGTTCAAACTAATCTTATGACTTTTCAGAACTTTTTACCGCATGGTAAAACTTTATATTTTTAAAAATAATGATAAATCAAGGTTTAATTGGTAAATTTAGCCAATCGCTTATTCATAAATATTTATGATTGGATTGATAAAAAAAATTATAAAAGGTTTGACCATGCGGTCAATAAAAAAGCACATCATAGTGATGTGCTTTAAATGGAGCGGGCTTAAAACTTTATCCTGTGTTACGAAGACCCGCTGCAATGCCGGCGATACTTACCATAAGTGCATGATCTACAGGTGTATTTGTTTCCTGACGCTCTTCTAGGTAGCGGCGACGACGTTTCATTAACTCTGCTTGGAGTAAATGCAGAGGCAATAAATACGGTTTGCGCACTCTCATTGACTGATCTAAAACTTCGTTGCTGCTGAGGAGCTTAGACTCACCTTTAAGCGCCAAGAGGGTTTGCACCGCATACTTTAAGCGCTGACGCAGATGTTCACCGAGCACTTTCAAGTCATCATCATCGGTCAGGTGCGACTCATAATACAGCGCTACATGAGCATCAGATTTCGAAAGCACCATTTCCAACATATCAATCAGGGTTTGGAAATACGGCCATGCCACCAGCATTTCATCTAAGGTGGCTTTATGTCCTTGATCAATCACTTGGTTAATTGCTGCGCCTGTACCTAACCAAGCGGGTAGCATCAAACGAATCTGGGTCCACGCAAATACCCAAGGAATGGCACGTAAGGACTCAATGCCGCCAGTGACTTTACGTTTTGCAGGGCGTGAGCCAAGCGGTAACATTTGCAGTTCAAGCTCTGGCGTGACTGTACGTAAGTACTTTACGAAGTGCGGGTTTTCTCGCACAGTCTGACGATACACTTGTACCGACAAATCGGTCATGCTGTGCATCAACTCGCGCCACTCAGGTTTTGGGACAGGCGGTGGAAGTAAAGTGGCTTCTAAAGTGGCAGCGGTATAAATCTCTAAGTTTTGCAGCGCAATACCTTCTAAGCCAAACTTGAAGCGAATCATTTCACCTTGTTCAGTGACTCGAATTGCACCTGAAATCGAGCCGGGTGGCTGTGAAAACAGGGCTTGTTGTGTTGGCGCACCGCCGCGGCTGATGGAACCGCCACGACCATGAAATAGTGTGAGTTGTACGCCATGCGTTTTTGCAATCGCGGTTAATTCTTCTTGCGCACGGTACTGTGCCCAATTGGCTGACATAAAACCTGCATCTTTTGCTGAGTCCGAATAGCCAATCATGACTTCATGTTTGCCCTGAATATGCTGTTTATACCAATGCATATTGAATAGGGTATTCATGGTGGCTGCGGCGCCATCTAGGTCTTTCAATGTTTCAAACAATGGCACTACACGCAGTGGATGTTGGATGCCTGCTTCTTTTTGCAAAAGCAGTACCGCCAGCACATCACTTGGATATTCAGCCATCGAAATAATGTAGGCACCTAAACTTTCTTGAGGCTGCGCTGCCAAAGTGCGCATGGTGGCAAACACTTCTTGCACTTCAGGTTGTTCAATTAAGCTTTGCGCAGGCTCATTTAAATGCTTGGGCAACAGTGGACGTTTGCTTTGTAGCTCTTGCAATAAGAAGTTTTGACGCGCTTGTTCGGTCCACGTTTCAAAATTACCCAGACCCAAATATTCAGTAATGGCCGAAATTGCTTGGCGATGACGGCCTGACTCTTGACGAATATCCAGTTTTAGCAGTTCAATCCCGAAACAGTTCACCCGATGGATAAAGTCCAGCAATTTGCCATTGGCAATTTCAGGCAGGTTGCTGGCAATTAAAGAACGATAACACAGCAGTAAAGGCTGTAGCAGTTCCTCTTTGGCTTTAATCACCAAGCTATCATCGGCATCGGCACCGCGCAGTTTTTCTGCGAGCCAATGGCGCGTAGCTTTTAGCCGTTCGCGGGTATCGCGTAAATATTCGCGGTAGGGTTCAGGATGGTCTTGACCCAAGGCTTGACGCAGTTCATCGCTACAGCTTTGAATCGACAGTTCCCAACGCAAGTCTTCAATGTCACGTAAGTAAAGATCAGCCGCTTTCCAACGCGATAGCCATAGGACTTCTTGCGTAATACTGTGTGTCACATTCGGGTTGCCGTCACGGTCACCCCCCATCCATGAAGCGAAACGTACAGGTGCCACATGTAAAGGCAGACGTTGCCCACAGTGCTCAATTACCATGTCGTCTAGTTCACGCATGAACTTCGGCACGGCATTCCATAAGGTTTGCTCAATGGTGGTGAAACCCCATTTTGCTTCATCGACTGGGGTTGGACGGTGTTGACGAATTTCATCGGTCTGCCACGCCGAACAGATCAGTTGTTTTAAGTCTTCAAGGACTGTTTGGCGTTCACGAGGGGTCAGTTTTTGCTGATCCATTTTAAATAAGGCATCGTTAATACCATCATATTTTTGGATCAGGGTACGGCGGCTAACTTCAGTGGGGTGAGCGGTCAGAACCAGTTCAATATTTAAATCACAGATTTGCTGGAACAGCGTATCGGTTGAAATGTCGTTATTTTTAAATTTGGCAAAGAGGTGGTCGAGCGGATTTGGAGAGGGTGCGGTCTCATCAAATTCACTTTGACGACGGCTACGGACCACATGGTATTGCTCCGCAATATTGGCAAAGTTCAAAAAGTGGGTAAAGGCACGCGTCAGCGGCAGAATTTCATCATCTTCAAGGCTGAAAAATAGTTGTTCCAGCTGCTTCTCGGCTTCAACTTGCCCATCCCGTGCCCCTTTGGATAAGGCCCGAATTTGCTCGACCTGATTAAACAAATCTTGTCCTGCATGCTCCTTGAGGGTTTCACCCAATAGGTTGCCGAGTAATCGGACATCTTCACGTAGTGGAGCATCAATTTGTTGAATCATGATTATTATTCCCTCGTTGTTCTTAATTTGACTATACCCCGATTCGATGACAATCCAAGTAGGGGCAGACAAAAGTAGGGGATTAATTGCTGAATTTAGAATCAAATGAACAACTTAGGGCAAGCGATTGTTCTAAAATAAAGGTGATTTTCAATTATAAGTATTTGAATTAATTGTCAAAAATATAAATTTAATTAACCGAATCCTAAGGTTTTTGTAAGGGGTATTTTAATAAAAAAATCGCAATGGCTTCTTGAATCAGTTGCTCGCGTTGTTCGGCATTGGGCACTTCATTTATCCCCAACAACATTTCTTGGTGACGATATCCAAACAGCAAAGACATTAATAAGGTGATGACCTCATTGACCTGTTCAAACTGAAGAACGCCTAAGGCTTGAGCTTGGTCAAAGAACTGTTCCCAAATCGCCCGCATTTTGAGGTGAGAGGCTTTATAGAAGTTCTCTAGTAATGGGTTTTGTTCAGCGGCCAGCTGTAATAGTAAGTGCTCCAGCTTGATGGCCTCAGGCAGGTTAATAATATGCATCGATAGCGCACAGATCTGTTCGAGCATGGGCACAAAGTCTTCGGCACGTTGCAATTGAAATGAACGACCCAGCATCAGCTTTTCACAGGTTTCCTCAATTGCACAACTGAACAGATTGGCTTTGTCCTGAAAATGGTTATACACCGTGAGTTTGGTGACGTGCGCTTCCTTGGCAATATGGTCCATGCTGGAGCCGTGGTAGCCATGTTGTAAAAACAACTGACGTGCCACCTCCAAAATACGTTGCCGTTTTTCTAAATCCTTGGGACGTCCTGCTGAAGCTTGCACACATTTTCCTAAAAAAAAGTTCAAAAAGTCATTTACATCTGAGCATATCTTTAATTAGTGTACTATGCAGTATATTAATTAAAAAATAACCAAGTTAAGTCTGGATATTGTGCCTGATTAATTGGTGGTTATGGAAGAAGAGCAGACTTCATGAGCAAAATTCAGACCCTTGTGGCAAGTATGATGGTGGTGTGTAGTATCACCTTGTGGGGATGTAGCAAAGACACGACCGAACCAGAGTCGGTGCCTTTGGTAATGGTGAGTCAACCGAATACCACGCATCTAGAACAAAAAAGCTATGCTGGCGAAGTGCAAGCCCGCCAACAAACCGCGCTGTCCTTTCGTGTTGGGGGACAAGTCACGGAGCGTCTGGTCGATGTGGGTGACCAAGTTAAAGTCGGACAAGTTTTAGCGCGCTTAGATGTACAGGATGCCCAGTTACAACTCAATGCAGCCAAAGCACAGTTAGAAAGTGCTCAAGCAGCTGAAAAAAATGCGCAGGATGAACTCAAACGTTTTAAACAATTATTACCGAGTAATGCAGTGAGTCGTTCACAGTACGACAGCGTTGAAAATCAATATAAAGCCGCACTATCGAGCTTGAAACAAGCACAAGCCAATTATAACGTTACGCAAAACCAAACCAGTTATAACCAACTGATTGCCAATAAAAACGGTGTGATTACCGAGCGTAATATTGAAATTGGACAGGTGATTTCAGCAGGGCAACCCGCGTTTCAACTGGCCATTTCAGGCGATCGTGAGGTGATGATTGGTGTGCCTGAACAAGCCATTGCTCAGATTAAAATCGGACAAGATGCAATCGTCACTTTGTGGTCCAAACCCGATGAACGTTTTGCTGCCTACGTCCGTGAAACTTCACCTGCCGCAGATCAGTCACGTACTTTTAGTGTCAAAGTGGCTTTGCGTGAAGGACAAAATACAATTCAACTGGGACAGAGTGCTCGGGTATTTTTCAGCTCAACTGAAAGCAATGTGTTGAGTGTACCTTTAGCCAGTGTTTCCGCTGCGGGTAAAAATGCTTATGTCTGGGTGGTGAATGCTGACAACAGCATTCGTAAAGTCCCTATCAGTGTGGGGGAGTATGGTCGAGACAGCGTTACCATTCGTTCAGGTTTACAGCCAAAGGACTATGTCGTGGTGGGTGGGGTGCATTTACTGCGTGAAAAACAAAAAATTCAACCGATTAGCCGTGACAATAAAACGGTCAAGATTGTGACAGGAGGTTAAGCATGAACTATAACCTGTCGGAATGGGCCTTAAAGAATAAGGGCTTGGTCCTTTATTTGATGTTGTTACTGGGCATCGTGGGTGTGGTGTCTTATTCCAAACTAGCACAGAGCGAAGACCCACCTTTTACCTTCAAAGTGATGGTGGTACAGACCTATTGGCCGGGCGCAACGGCGCGTGAGGTGTCTGAACAGGTGACCGACCGTATTGAAAAAGAGCTGATGACCACGGGTAAGTATGAGCGAATTATGGCCTACTCCAGACCCGGCGAGTCGATGGTGACTTTTGTGGCACGAGATGCTATGCGCTCCAGTGAGATACCGGATGTGTGGTATGACGTACGCAAGAAGGTTGGAGACATCAAACATCAGCTGCCCAATGGGGTACAAGGACCATTCTTTAATGATGAGTTCGGCGATACTTTCGGCAACATTTATGTGCTGACGGGTAAAGACTTTGATTATGCAGTGATGAAAGAATATGCCGACCGTCTACAGTTACAACTGCAACGCGTCAAAGATGTCGCCAAGGTCAACTTGGTTGGGCTGCAAGATCAAAAGATTTGGATTGAAATTTCCAACACCAAGTCGGCGCAGCTAGGCATCCCTGTGACAGTGGTACAACAAGCCCTGCAACAGCAAAATACCATGGCCAGTGCAGGTTTTTTTGAAACAGAGTCGGATCGTATTCAACTCCGAGTCACAGGGCAAATTAAGAGCGTTGAAGAACTGCAACGTATGCCTTTATTGGTGAATGGAAAAACCATCCAGCTTAGCGATGTTGCCGACGTCTATCGTGGCTTTAGTGAGCCTGCTCAACCCCGTATGCGCTTTATGGGGGAAAATGGCATTGGCATTGCGGTGTCGATGCGTAAAGGTGGCGACATCTTGGCTTTGGGTAAAAATTTAGAAACTGAGTTTTCCAAGCTGCAAAAAACCTTACCTTTAGGTATGGAGTTGAAAAAAGTTTCCGACCAGCCTGTGGCGGTGAAGCGTAGTGTCAACGAGTTCATGAAAGTTTTGGCTGAAGCGGTGATTATTGTACTGCTAGTCAGCTTTTTCTCGCTGGGTTTCCGGACTGGACTGGTGGTGGCGTTTTCCATTCCACTGGTCTTGGCCATGACCTTTGCAGGCATGAATATTTTTGATGTTGGTCTACATAAAATTTCCTTGGGTGCGCTCATTTTAGCGCTCGGACTCTTGGTCGATGATGCCATTATTGCCGTGGAAATGATGGCGATCAAAATGGAGCAAGGCTACAGCCGACTACAAGCAGCAGGGCATGCATGGCGAACGACGGCTTTCCCAATGTTGACGGGAACTTTGATTACCGCTGCGGGCTTCTTACCGATTGCTACGGCAGCGTCCAGTACAGGTGAATACACTCGTTCTATTTTCCAAGTGGTGACCATTGCCTTAATTGTGTCGTGGTTTGCAGCGGTGTTGTTTGTACCTTATTTGGGTGACAAACTCCTGCCTGATTTTAATAAAGAGCTGATTCAAAAAGCGCCGTGGTATAGCCGTTTGTGGGCACGTTTGCGCAAACAGCCAGAACCTCAGCCGATGGTGCATCATGCAGGTGAGCATCACGATCCTTATCAAACCAAGTTCTATCAAGGTTTTCGCCGTTGGGTCGATCTGTGTGTGACCTATCGTAAAACGGTCATTGCGACGACGGTGGCTATTTTTGTGCTCTCGGTGTTGATGTTTAAGTTAGTACCACAGCAGTTTTTCCCACCCTCGAATCGTGCCGAAATTTTGGTCGACTTAAAACTTGAAGAAGGTGCATCTTTAACGGCAACTGAAAATGCGGTGAAAAAAGTTGAACAGTTCCTGTCGAAGCAAGAAGGTATAGATAATTATGTGGCATATGTGGGCACAGGCTCGCCACGTTTTTATTTACCGCTCGATCAGCAGCTACCACAAGCCAGCTTTGCTCAGTTTGTGGTCTTGGCTTCTTCACTGGATGATCGCAATGAAATTCGTAAATCCTTAGACACCCAAATCCGCCAGTTATTGCCTGATGTGCGTACTCGCGTCTCTTTACTTGAAAACGGTCCCCCAGTCGGTTATCCACTTCAATATCGCGTGTCGGGCGAAGACTTGACCCAAGTGCGTGCTTGGGCGGATAAAGTCGCAGCGATGCTGAGTGCTAACCCCAACACCACCAATGTGCATTTGGACTGGGGTGAACCAAGCAAGATGATCAATTTAGAGATTGATCAAGATCGTGCCCGCCAAATGGGGGTGTCGAGTTTAGATTTGGCCAATTTCTTGAACAGCTCAATTTCAGGTGCCACCATTAACCAGTACCGTGAGAAACGAGAACTGATTGAAATCCGTTTACGTGGCGATCAAGCTGAGCGGGTTGAAGTAACATCACTGGCGAGCCTTGCCGTTCCAACTTCAAATGGCGGAACAGTACCGTTGGCACAAATTGCCAAAATTGATTATAGCTTTGAAGAAGGTTTGATTTGGCATCGTAACCGTCTACCGACCATTACGGTACGTGCAGATATACGGACCAAGTTACAACCGGCCACTGTGGTGGATGAAATGGCGGAGCAGATGAATCAGTTGCGTGCGGAACTGCCGAATGGTTATTTGGTTGAAGTCGGCGGCACAGTGGAGGAGTCTGCACGTGGGGGTAAATCGGTTGCAGCAGGCATGCCTTTGTTCTTGGCCGTGGTCATGACTTTGCTGATGATTCAACTGCGCAGTATGTCTCGTGCCATGATTGTCTTGCTCACCGCACCTTTAGGTTTGATCGGCGTGGTGTTGTTCCTACTACTGTTCAATAAACCTTTTGGCTTTGTTGCGATGTTGGGCACCATTGCCTTGTCGGGAATGATCATGCGCAATTCACTGATCTTGATTGATCAGATTGAGCAAGATATTCAAGCAGGGCATGAATCATGGGATGCGATCATCGATGCGACGGTGCGACGTTGTCGTCCAATTGTGCTGACGGCATTGGCAGCAGTTCTGGCGATGATCCCATTGTCTAGAAGTATTTTCTTTGGACCTATGGCCGTTGCGATCATGGGCGGACTGATTGTGGCGACGCTATTAACCCTGTTCTTTTTACCGGCCTTGTATGCGCAGTGGTTTAAAGTAAAAAAAATTAGCCATAAGCCTTAAATTTATGCCAATATCAGGTGCGAAACGTTGAAAATTTCAATATAGTAGCACCTGAAATTTATGGCATTTTTATAAAGCAGTTTTTTGCTACACATTAAAAAATAAACGATGTGGCAAATGGGGTTAAACGCATGATGCAAGACAATGTAACCAAGTATCGCCGATCTATCGCGATTTCTTATGTCTTCATGTTTTTGGCTTTGTTTACTGTGATTAGCGGCGCATTTTCCTATTGGTATGCCCGAAAAGTCACGCAAATTGATCATGCCGAAGTGTGGTTACAAGCGCAAGCACTTTGGGTCATGCGCAATATTGTGATTTATAGCATTTTGGCGTTATTTGCAGCGTTGTGGTTTATTCCTCTTATTTTCTTCACTTGGGACAGCGCATTGTGGGTGACTGGATGCACGGTTGCAGGTGTGGTTTTTAGCTGTATTGCATTTCTCTTCCTTCTAAATGTATGGTTTAAAGGCCTGTCTAAATTTCTGAAAAATAAAGCAGTTTTCTAATTCTACTGATTTTTTTTCAAACACCCCCTTGTAAAACTTGGTTTGAACCCAATTTCAGACCACAGTTGAGTATTAAATAAATTCCGTGAGGAGCATCGCCAGACATGGCTAAACGTGATTATTATGAGGTTTTAGGTGTTGCTAAAACCGCTAGTGATGATGAAATTAAAAAAGCCTACCGTAAGTTGGCGATGAAATATCATCCGGACCGCAACCCTGACAATGCTGAAGCTGAAGAGAAATTTAAAGAAGCGGCTGAAGCTTATGAAATTTTATCGGATAGCGAAAAGCGCAGCATGTATGACCGTATGGGGCATCAAGCCTTTGAAGGTGGTATGGGCGGCGGAGGCGGCTTCGGTGGTGGTTTCAGCGCAGAAGACATTTTCAGTCAATTCGGTGACATTTTCGGTGGTGCATTTGGTGGCGGAGGCGGTCGTGGTCAACAGCGTGCACGTCGTGGTTCTGACTTACGTTATGTGATGGAACTGACGTTGGAAGAAGCAGTAAGAGGGGTGAAAAAAACCATTACCTTTACTGCACCAGCACTGTGTGAAACCTGTGACGGTAAAGGCTCTAAAAACCTGAACGATGTTGAAACCTGTAAAACTTGCCATGGTGCAGGTCAGGTTCGCATGCAGCAAGGTTTCTTCTCTGTACAGCAGACCTGTAGCACTTGTCGCGGTCAGGGTAAGATCATTAAGAACCCATGTAATACTTGTCATGGTTCAGGCGTTAAAGACCGTCAACAAACCTTAGAAGTGACGATTCCTGCGGGCGTCGACAACGGTGACCGCGTTCGTTTAACGGGTAAAGGCGAAGCGATTCGTGATGGTCAGTCAGGCGACTTGTACGTAGAAGTGGTGGTGCGTGAGCACGAAATCTTCCAACGTGATGGTGCAGACCTGTATATGGATGTGCCTGTGAGCATTGCCGATGCTGCTTTGGGTAAAGAAATTGAAATCCCGACACTCGAAGGTCGTGTGAGTTTGAAAATTCCTGAAGGCACACAAACGGGTAAAATGTTCCGTTTACGTGGCAAAGGGGTTAAACCTGTACGTACCAGTATGCAAGGTGACTTACTCTGCCGTATCGTGATTGAAACGCCAGTCAACTTAACAGCACGTCAACGTGAACTGTTGAAAGAGTTACAAGAAACTTTAGATGGAGATGATCACAAATCATCACCAAAGAAAAAGTCTTTCTTTGACCGACTGTTTGATTAATTGAATACGGTACGTCTGAATTGGTGTTGAAAAGAGCGGGAATATTTTCCCGCTTTTTTTATGTTATTGCGCTTCTGTTGGCAGCTCAGGTTGATCGATCTCTTCAACCGACACCATTTCTTCAGCCATAGGTGCAGCAGTTGGTACTTGTTGCTCGGCCTGTGCTTTGGGATGTGTGCTGGTAGTGATCTTTACCTGTGACAAACTTTCTAAGGTGTCGCCCGCTTGAACAGCGGGTTCAGCCTGAACTTGTGCCCAACTGCCCCCAAACGCCATCGCTAGAAAAAGTACCTTGGCTTTCATTCTATTTTCCTCATTTTAAAGTTGTTTTTAAACGCGAACCTAGTCTGCGTAAGATTGATTGCAAATTTGTGAAAAGCTTGAGAAATCATGTTTGAGAATAAAGCGATTTTTTCGATGAAAATGGCCAACAAACCTTAGTCTGGGCAATCAGTTTTGCTATAGTAAGAGCAATTTTGAAGCTAGATTAGGAATATGTTATGTCAGCAGCTCCACGCATTGGTGTCTTAGGTGCCGGCGGTCGTATGGGTCGCATCCTTATTCAAGCGGTACATGAAGCAGGCTATCAACTGGCTGCGGCAGTGGAACGCCCTGAAAGCTCACTGGTTGGTACAGATGCAGGTGAGCTTGCAGGTATTGGCAGCCTAGGCGTGAAGGTGGTGGGTAGTCTGGAAGCGGTAGTGAAAGATTGTGATGTGATCATTGATTTCACTGCACCAGTAGCGACCGTTCAGCATTTAAAAATTTGTCGTGAAGCTGGGGTTGCCATTGTCATTGGGACCACGGGCATGAATGACGAACAAAAAGCTTATTTGGACGAGTCGGCGACACAGACTCCTGTGGTCTATGCAGCCAACTATTCTGTAGGGGTCAACGTTTCGATTAAACTATTGGAATTGGCTTCTAAAGTCTTTGGCGACACAGTGGATATTGAAGTGATTGAAGCGCATCACCGTCATAAAGTCGATGCACCATCAGGCACAGCATTGATGATGGGTGAGGCGATTGCAGGTGCTTTAGGGCGTGACTTGAAAACCGATGCAGTGTATTGCCGTGAAGGTCATACAGGACCTCGTGAGCGTCAAAGTATTGGTTTCCAAACCATCCGTGGCGGTGATATTGTCGGTGAACATACAGCTATGTTTATTGCCGATGGTGAGCGCGTTGAAATTACCCATAAAGCAACCAACCGGATGAATTTTGCTTCGGGTGCGGTGCGTGCTGCGGCTTGGGTGGTAGGACGTGAAGCACGTAAATATGACATGAAAGATGTACTGGGTTTTAACGACATTCAAGTTTAAAAACCTGCTTCATTCGCCATAAAAACAAGATAAAAAATTAAAATAAGACGAAGAATAGAATGAAAAAAGTCATATATATGGCTTGTGTTGTTGCCGTGATGACGACAGCACAGGCCAAACCTATGGATCAAGCCAAACTCAGTATTCATAAAAATAATATTAAAGTTTGGACCTATCAAAATGCGCAAAATCCGGTCTTTTTATATAAGGCTGAAACCACGTTTGATGTGCCGATTGAAAAAGCAGTGTCATTGATCTTAGATGTTGACCATGCGGTGAAATGGGTGCCGTATATGGGCAGTGTGAAAGTCTTGTCGCGCGATGATAAAAAAGGTGAGTTTCAGCTGTATATGGTGCTGGATTTTCCTTTTCCTTTAAAAGACCGCGATTTGGTGGTGCAAGGGAAAATGACCAAGGACAGTCAGGGCATTATTAGCATTAAAAATAAAGCGATTGATAAAAACATCCTTAAAAATCCAGATTATGTGCGCCTAAATCATTATGAGGGCGATTGGACCTTTCAGAAACTGGGATCAAATAAAGTCAAGGTTTCGACCTCAGGTTATGCTAACCCTGAGGGATCGATACCACTGAAGTTTGTGAATATGTTTGTCCAACAACAACCCTATCAAATGCTGCAAAAAATGAAAAATCAATTGCTGGAACAAGAAGACACTCCTGCCCATTTACCAGCTGCCTTACGTTAATTTTAAAGACGAAGAAGCCTGCAATCCAGGCTTTTTTATCTTTTAAAACTTAAGGCTGTTGATAAGCGTTCAGCAGCTCTAAGGTTGAAGCTTGAGGCAGGTCTAACTGGATTAAACTGAGCATGGCATCTCCTTCACCAGCGAGCGAGATCTTGAAGTTTTCAGCACTGCTTTGGTCACATTGGAACTGTAAATTTTTCTGGTGGGGCAAGTTCATCTGCATTTCACGTTCATTGTTCAACCGATATTGATAGGTTCGTTGGGTCGATGTTTCAGTCAAGCTCGGCGCTAAACTTAAAAACTGATAATCAGTTAAATTTTGCGTTTTCAGAAACCCTTCAATCAGGGCTTTACAAATAAAATGTTGCTGCTGTACCTGCTGCGAAATATGTGGCGGTTGGCAAGCCGATAAGCTCAATAAGCAAAAGAGAGATATGATTATTTTTTTCATAAAAGTGCCTATTTATGGTTGTGAACGAATGACAGAAGCATAATTCTGTTGGCATAATGGATACAGATACATAAAAGTTAAAAAAATAGGTACAGATGAATGGCATTTCAGTATCAAAGCTTGGCTGCACAGTTGCTTGAAAAAATTCAAAATGCTGAATTACCCGCAGGGCAAAAGCTGTTGTCGTTACGCCAATTTGCCAACTTACAAAAGGTCAGCTTGAATACGGCCAAGAGCTGTTATGAACTACTCGAGTCGCAGGGGTATATTCATGTGAAAAATAAGTCTGGCTATTTTGTCAGTTATCAAAAAAATACCAGCCCATCTATTCCTGTACCGCAGCATCCTGATTTTCAGTCTCAAGCCCGTGATATTTCTAACTTAGAGCTACAGTTGGAAATTCAACAGTCTTCCATTAATAGCCGTCTCATCCATTTGGGAGCGATTCAGCTTTCGCCAAAACATGTGCCTGTAGAAGCACTCCGCCGCTCCATTCAACGTGCTTTAAAACACAGTCAACCTGAAGATTTTTTATATAGCGATAAGCAAGGTCATATTCGCTTGCGGCAGGCCTTGTCTGAGCATTGGGCTGAAGATGGCTTCTATATTTCGCAGGATGATATCTACATCAGCAATGGCTGTATGCCTGCGTTGTCGGTGATGATCCAACACCTCAGCAAGGAAGGCGACAGCGTAATTGTACCGACCCCGAATTTTAATGGTCAGTTGCAAATGCTGGCGGGGTTAAAGCGAAAAATTATTGAAATTCCAGCCGATACTCAAGGCTTTGATCTTGAACGTTTAGAGCAGGTCATGCAAAGTTCAGGCGCAAAAGCGTGCTTACTCACGGCCAATTATCAAAATCCCTTGGGGTTTTGCTTAAGCAATGCAGAAAAAGAAAAAATTGCACAACTGGCGGCGCGCTATCAGTGCTATGTGATTGAAGATGATATTTATGGTGAATGTAGTTTCAGCTCGAGTCGTCCGCTGCCGATTAAGTATTGGGATCAGCAGGGTTATGTGATTTTCTGTGGTTCGGTTTCCAAGTCCCTTTCAACTGCGTATCGGGTAGGTTGGTTCTGTATTCCGCAGCGTTTAGCGCATTTGAAGGCTACGTTACTGATGCAAAATATCACAGTAAATACACCCTTGCAGCTGGCACTGGCCGATCTCATTTATAGTCGTGCTTATCGGGAACATTTACAGCAGTTAAAGCCGATTTTGAAACAGCAAGTTGAGCAATACCGACACATGATTCAGCATGCCTTTAACGGAGTTGAGTTACGTATCAATCAACCCTTAGGTGGTTATGCGCTGTGGTTACAGCTACCCGAGTGTATTGATGGTTTAGATATGTACTATTTTGCTCAGCAGCATGGCATCAATATAGTGCCGGGTGAAGTCTTTGGTGAAGGGCAGCGTTATAAAAACTGTATCCGCCTCAATGCAGGTCATGAAATTTCAACAGATATTCACGCAGCGGTCACCTTGTTGGCCGATTGGGTGAAAGCGCAACTCAGCAGTTCGACGTTGGTCAAACAAGCGGTATAAAAAAAGCGCCTGTTTTGAGGCGCTTATGGATTAAAAATCGGCTTTGAGGACGATACGATAACGGGCTTTTCCAGAATGTAACCGTTCCAGTGCTTCATTCAACTGTGACATAGGATACAGTTCAATTTGTGGCGCAATGTTTTTACGTGCAGCGAATTTGAGTAGCTGACGTAATGCCGCAGGTGAGCCAGTGGGTGAACCCGTGATAGACTTTGCTCCACCAATCAGACTACCTGCATTTAACTTGATGGGCTCTAGAGGCAGGCCTAGCAAATGGATCGTGCCATTCGGTGCCAGCGTACTGATATATGCAGGCCAATTGAGTGAGACATTCACGGTGCTGAGGATGAGATCAAATTTGCCCCGCTGGGTTTTAAGCGCATCCACATCACGGCTATTCACCACATGATCTGCGCCCATGGCTTTGAGCTCTTCAGTTTTGTCAAGGTTCGAGGTGAACGCCGTGATTTCACAGCCCCATCCTCGAAGTAGCTTAATGGCCATATGCCCTAAACCACCAATGCCTATCACTCCAACATGGTGAATGGCTTGAATGCGGTGTTTTAAAATTGGATCAAAAACGGTAATACCGCCACACAATAAAGGACCCGCTGACTCAGGATCTAGCTCTTCAGGTAAAGGAATAATCCACTGCCAACCTGCGCGAACTTTGTCGGCAAAGCCGCCTGCATGACCGACGATGGTTGCTGTCGGCCCTCCTGTACAGAGCACTTGTTGGCCCGACACACAGGGGTCACAGTGTTGGCAGCTTTCTGCCGTCCAGCCAATACCGACGCGCTGTCCAAGTTTAAGACCTTTGGCTTCGGAGCCTAGGCGACTGATGGTGCCAATAATTTCATGACCAGCGACAACGGGGTAGACCGAAGAGTTCCATTCATTGTTAATGACTGAAACATCGGAATGGCACAATCCACAATATTCGACTTGGACTTCGACTTGATGTGGTTGCAGTTCACCCGCATCGAATTGATAGGGTTGTAACGCTGCGCCTGCTTGCATTGCCGCATAGGCACGAATGGTGTTATCCGTCATATTCTATATCCTTATTTTCCTGTTTTTTATGTACTTTTATTTAAAATGACAGCTATTTTCATGGTCATTGACCATACCGACCGCTTGCATAAAGGCATAGCAGGTGGTGGGTCCGACAAATTTAAAGCCCTGTTTTTTTAGGGTTTTAGACATATTTTGGCTTTGAGGTGTCTGTGCAGGTGCTGTGCGGTAGTCTGGGACATCATTGTTGATGGCGTGTTGCTCGACAAAGTTCCAGAGCCACTCAACGGGGTTGATGCCTTGTTGTTTCAGGGCTTGCCATGCAATCGCATTGTCACGAATGGCGGTCAGCTTCCCGATATGGCGAATTAAGCCGATATCTTGGACTTTTTCGGCTAAGTCTGTATCACTCAAAGCCGCAATTTGTTCAATGGAATATTGAAAAAACTGGCGATGATAATGTTCACGCTTTTTCAAAACGGTAATCCATGACAGCCCCGCTTGTTGACCTTCGAGGCAGAGCATCGCAAATAATTGCTTTTCATCATGTAGTGGTTTACCCCACTCATGATCATGGTAGTCGATGTAAAGTGGGTCTGAGGAGCACCATCCGCAGCGTTGAGTGGTCATGAACATGCTCCTGATCTTTTTATAGGGTAAAAGGTGCCCATTGGTCGTGTTGATTGTCCCAATAAAACAATTGTGCGTGTTCGAGGTCGGAAAAGTTAATCCAGACATCTTTTCCTGTTTTTTCAGCAAATCCAGTGCTGATTAAAAGTGCATCTTCGGTAATTTCCATGATCCAACCTTGGTGGTTTTGTCCAGCCAAGATGATTTTTTGTTGATTGCCTGATTCAGCAAATTCGACCAGACGGTTGATCAACGTTTCTGACATGAAAAATTCCTAAAGTTAACGTAAATAAGGATAGGGATTTACTGCACCACGGCCTTTACCTTGTAAATAAAGTCCATAATGCAAATGTGGGGCGGTGTGCCGTGCATTGCCTGTATTGCCGACATAGCCGATCAGGTCGCCTTTTTTGACATAGTCGCCGACACTTAAGCCACGTTTATGGTCATCAAGATGAGCATAGTAATGCCAAGTGCCTGCTGGTCCCATAATCCAAACCACTTTACCACCCAAATTGTTATTGCGTAAGTCTGCGACGAGCCCTTCTGTGGCAGAAAAAACTTTTGTTCCACGTGGAGCCAAAATGTCGATGCCTTCATGCGTCCGTCCGCTACTGCGTGACGCTCCCCAAGTATCTGTGAGTCCATGACGTTTAATGCCTTGAACGGGTACAGGCAGCTGCTTAGCTAAACGCATGTTTTTCAGTTGTTGGACTTGTGAGGCAGGTAACTGGCTTCCACTCGGTGCAGGCGGCGTGGTGCGGCAAGCTGCGAGTAACAGAATTACAAAACTTAAACTGGCAAGCGCAGAAAGGCGAGACAAACAATAACGCACGAACAATCCTTTATTATTTCAGTGATCTAATTTTAAAGTCTCAGGGTGAACCCAATCGATCACCCAACTATGTCACAGTTGAATTGCTGAGATCAATTTTTTCATCGCAGTTGGGATGCCCATTTCTGTGACGTTTTGTATGTCTAGCCATGTGCTGGCCAATTCTATACTTAAATGTTCGAGCTGATCGGCATCGACTTCAAAGCAAAGCGCTTCCAGTTGCCAAGTGAAATGGGTGAAACTATGCGAAATTTCAGCGCGTTGCGAGACTTGTTTCAGTCCTAGACTTTGGCACAGTTGCATGAGTTCATCACGATTTTCAAAAATAGGTAAACACCATAAACCGCCCCACAGTCCACTATTGGGGCGCTGCTGCCACAGCCATTGATTGTGATGACGCAGCACCAAAACTTGGGCTGACTTCACAGGTACAGCTTTCTTGGGCTTTTTAAAAGGCAATTCGGTTTCTAGCCCTTGTGCATGGGCTTTACAGTGTTGCTGCATTGGGCAGTATAAACACAGTGGTTTTTTAGGGGTACAGACGGTTGCCCCCAAATCCATGATGGCTTGGGTATAGTCGTGGTTGCGTTCAGTTGGACAGAGTTCAGTGGCCAATTGCCACATGCTGCGTTCATGCACAGGTTTGCTCAGATCATCCTCAATGGCAAAAAAGCGTGCGAGCACGCGTTTCACGTTGCCATCCATAATGACGCCGTACTGACGTAAACCCAAAGACATCAGCGCCCCTGCGGTAGATGGACCAATACCTGGCAGTTCAATCCAGTCCTCTAAAGTTTGAGGAAAGTGCCCCTGACGTGCCACAACCCCTGCGGCTTTATGTAGATTACGTGCACGGGCATAGTAGCCTAGGCCTGCCCAGTAGGGTGCGACCTCATCCCATGATGCTGTCCCTAAAGCTGCAACCGTTGGGAAGCGTTCGATAAAACGCTCGAAGTATTGCAGCACGGTTTTGACTTGGGTCTGTTGCAGCATAATTTCAGACACCCAGACTTTGTAGGGATCATCGGCTACTTGCCATGGCAGGTCATGTCGACCATGAACATCGAACCAAGTCAGTAACGCATCTGAAAAAGAGAAAGGAGACATCTGAGGCACAAGCAAGAAATTCGGCTTAGTATAACTGAATGTCTTTTCTGAGCCCGAGTTTTTGCGCATAAAAAATGGCGCTTACGCGCCATTTAAAACCATAAAAACTTAGTCTTTTGTCATGCCCCAACGTGCATCGAGTTTTAGCTCTTGGTCTTTGTAGCGTGGAATAATATGGATATGTAAGTGTTCAGATACATTCCCAAATATTTCACCGTCATTAAAACCAATATGAAAGCCTGAAGGTTGATGACGCAATTGGAGTTCATTACGTGCCAGTTCTAGCAAAGACATTAAACTTTTACGTTCTTTGTCGGTAATGTCAAAAAATGAGCTCACATGACGTAGAGGGATAATGACACAGTGACCTTTAGACAATGCATTGGGTTCGGGCAAAATTACCCCAAAGTCATTTTTATCAAGCACGTCATATTCATCAAAATTACAATATTGGCAGTGGGTCTCAGTCATTGTTATCTCCTCTAAAATCTAATTATGTATCCTGTTGGATCTGAAAAATCAAATAGTTGAATTCTCAGCTCTAGTTAAGCACTGAGATTGCGTTCTAGCAAGTCATACATTGCATCTAACCCTTGTCTTTCTGCTTCTGGGTTATAGCCCAAGTCTACGCCATTGGCTTTGGCACGCTCATCGGCTAATGGATTGCTAAAACCGTGCTTCGCATCTTCAAAAATGATGACTTCATGGTCCACTTTTGCCGCATGCATTTCTTCACGGAAGCTTGCAACATCATCCAAAGAGACCATGCTGTCTAACTCACCATGTAAAACTAAAATTTCACCCTGAATTTGACCTTCGACCGCAGGGGCTTTCGGTGCCAATGTGGCGTGGAAAGTCGCCACTGCTTTGAGCGGTGCGCCTGAGCGAGCTAAGTCTAAAACCACTTTACCGCCATAACAAAAACCAATCGCCGCCAGTTGAGTGGGATTCACTTCAGGCTGGGCTGCAAGCGTATCTAAACCTGCTTGCGCACGGTTGACGATGGTGTCTGCATCGGCAAAAGTTTGCATCATCCATTCATAGGCTTGTTTCGCATCTGTGGTGACATTTTTGTCGCCGTACATATCAATCGCTAGCGCGGCATAACCGTGTTCAGCCAGTTCGCGAGCACGTTGTTCAGTATATTCATTTCGGCCCCACCATTCGGGTGCAACGATGATACCTGCATGCGGTGTTTGAGAGCTTGGTGCTGCAAAATAACCGACTAAGCGTTGTCCATCGGCTGTGTTATATTGAATTTCTCGAGTTTGAATACTGATTGTCATGCTCAAATCCTGATAGATGATCTGCTCTGATTAAAGCATAAAAACTTTTACAAGGATTTGAAAAATATTCCGATGTACATGAGAAATGTGAGAAATTATTTTTAAAGGCACACATAAAAAAAGAAGGATCTGAATCCTTCTTTTTTTTATGAATAGTCGCGTACTTTAGACTTTGCCACGGGATAAAAATCCGACAATCGCTAGAATCACAGCAATCACCAATAAAATAATCGCAAAGTCTTTGGATAAACCTGCTACGCCGCCAAAACCAAGTAAACTTGCAATCAGTGCAATCACTGCGAAGATAATCGCCCAACGAAACATAATTTTTCTCCATAGATGTTCTTATTTATTACTCTATTAGTATAGAAAGAAGGTTCGGACACACTGTGTTGCTTTTGTTTAAAAAGTGTTCTGTTTGTATTTTAAGTTTATGAATATGATGTAAATATTGACACTTTAGATAGCTCTGAAAGCCATGTGACTATAGGTTATAATAGTGCATTCAGTTTTATTGGCAGTGGTTATGTCCAACGAATTAAGACCAGAGTTTTGGAAGCATTATGCGCTCACTGAGCTACGTTCAGCAGAGTGGGAAGCGTTGTGTGATGGTTGTGGTCTATGCTGTCTGGTGAAACTTGAAGATGAAGAAAGCCAAGAAGTCGCCTATACCAAAGTGGCCTGTAAACTGCTGGACTGTCAAACGGCCAGTTGTCGGGATTATCCGAACCGAAAGCAGCATGTGCCCGATTGTATCCAGCTTACGCCCGAACTTTTAGACACGATTCATTGGTTACCACCGAGCTGTGCTTACCGTCGTCTGCATGAAGGTAAAAATTTGCCCAGATGGCACTATTTGAACACGGGCTCACGTCAAAGTATTCTGAAAGCGAAAAAGTCTGCAGCAGGACGCTGTATTTCTGAAGAAGAGATTCAGGATGACGACATCGAAGACTATATTGTGCGTTGGTTTCGCTAGCCGATAAAAGCACAATCAAATTGCATGAAAAGCTTGTGTCATTTGCCTGAATTTGCCATAACATAAGCATTCGATGAACGCATGATAAGTCCTAGCCCTATGTCCGATAGCAATATTCCACTGCCTGAACGTTTACGCCCGCGTGATTTATCTGAAATTATTGGGCAGGATCACTTATTGGGTGAGCAGGCACCGCTCCGCCAAATGATCGATCAAGGGCATTTGCCATCGATTATTTTTTGGGGGCCGCCAGGCGTGGGGAAAACCACCATTGCTTTACTGCTGGCGCAAGCGATCGACCGACCATTTGTCAGCTTATCTGCACTCAATACGGGTGTTAAAGAGCTCCGTGAGATCATTGCTGATGGCGGAGATTTAATGCCACCTGTGGTGTTTATTGATGAAATTCATCGCTTTAACAAATCACAGCAAGATGCCTTACTGAATGCTGTGGAGAAAGGCAAAATTACCCTCATTGGTGCCACCACCGAAAATCCTTCTTTTGAAGTCAACAGTGCGTTGTTGTCGCGTTGTCAGGTCTATACCTTAAATGCGCTCGATGCCGATGCGATTCAAACTTTATTAGTGCAAGCGATTAAGAACGATCCATTTTTAAAAGAGCGTTATATTCAAATTGAAGAATTTGAAGCATTGGTGCAGTTTGCTGCAGGTGATGCCCGCAAAGCCTTGAATTTAATTGAACTCATTGCGGGCACCTTCGAACCTGACGTTGAAAATATCGTGACCAATGCAATGGTGGTCAAAGTTGCACAGCAAAATATCGCCCGTTATGACAAATCGGGTGAGCAGCACTATGATTTGGTGTCGGCCTTTATTAAGTCGATTCGGGGGAGTGATCCTGATGCCACCTTGTATTGGATGGCACGCATGCTCAAAGGTGGTGAAGATCCCGTTTTTATTGCCCGTCGGATGTTGATTGCAGCCTCTGAGGACATTGGTAACTCAAACCCCAATGCACTTCTGCTTGCTGGAGAATGCTTCCGTTCTGTTCAAGCGGTGGGCATGCCAGAGTGTCGAATTATTCTTGGGCAGTGTGCGGTGTATTTGGCGACCAGTGCCAAAAGTAACAGTACTTATCTTGCGATCAACAAAGCTTTGGATTTGGCTGAGAAAACAGCGAATTTACCTGTGCCGTTGCATTTAAGAAATGCTCCGACCAAGTTGATGAAAGAGCAGGGCTATGGCGTCGACTACTTGTATCCGCACAACTATCCAGAGCATTTTGTGATGCAAGAATATTTACCCCCTGAGCTCAAAGGGAGCAAACTGTATGAGTCGGCACGCAATAAGCGTGAGGTTGAGGGTGAGCGTTTACAGCAACGCCGTTGGCAACAAGAGCAGCAACAGCAGCAGTAATAAAAAAGCCTGATGAAAAAATCAGGCTTTTTGTTTTTGGGGCTTAGGATTTAGTCACATTCATTGAGCAGTTTTTTCTTTAAGCACCGTAGCGTTTTTATGTTC
Source organism: Acinetobacter sp. CAU_H_S170_2 (assembly GCF_058890445.1). Lineage (NCBI taxonomy): Bacteria > Pseudomonadati > Pseudomonadota > Gammaproteobacteria > Moraxellales > Moraxellaceae > Acinetobacter > Acinetobacter sp. CAU_H_S170_2. Next base: position 15,109 of record NZ_JBZYAE010000003.1, on the reverse strand, counting down.
CGATGTGCGTATTCATCAATTTTAATGCCGCAGGTAGCACCGCGGCTAATAAGGTGATTGCCATCGTGATGTTAAAGCTCAAGGCAAAGCGCGGTTTCATCAGATATTGGCGTAAAAAAAGACCACCGACAGCCCAAACCCCGACACATGGAATGGAAACCACCATTAAAATCAGGGCCGCATAAAGAATATCACTGACATGATGGTTTAAAGCAAAATAAGTGGCAATGGTGCTGATGGAGATAATCCATGCTTTGGGATTGACCCACTGAAAAAGAGCCCCTTGTAGAAAACCCATCGATGGTTTTTGTTCTAATTCGATGTTGAGTGGCCCACTGGACGCGATTTTCCATGCGAGCCACAGAATATAAGCAGTGCCGATCAAACTTAAAATAAATTGGAGCTGGGGCAGGGCCATAAACACCTGATTTAACCCGATGCCGATGGCGAAGAGTTGCACGGCCACACCAAAGGCAATGCCTAAAACCAGAGTTAGGGTTTTACGGATGCCAAATCGTGCACCAGACAGCATGACCAGTGCATTATTGGGCCCAGGCGTGCAGGTCATCACGACACAGAACAGCAGATAAGAGACAAACAGTGAAGCGTTCATAAAGGGGATGGAGTAATCAAATAAGTATCATTTTATTGTTGATCTATCACAATTTGGTTGTATATTGATCGTTAATACTGAGTTTTATGCAACAAATGATTGAATTAGATCGATTAGACCGAAAAATATTGTGTGAGCTTGAGTGCGATGCACATTTAACCAATATTAAACTGGCAGAACGCGTGGGTTTGTCACCCTCGGCCTGTTTACGACGCGTGCAAGGGTTAGAAAGAATTGGTGTGATCCGAGGCTATAAAGCGGTGATTGACCATTCGCTTTTGGGTGTTGGTTTAACGGTTTATGTGACCATTGGGCTGTCTTGTCACTCAAAAGAAAGCTTGAGTCAGTTTGAGGATGTGATCACTGCAACGGATGAAGTCATAGAGTGTCATACCATTACAGGCTCGGTCGAGTATTTGCTCAGGGTTGAAGTGGCAGACATCAAGTCTTATAAAAAGTTTCATACTGATGTTTTGGGAACGATTCCTTCCATTAGCTCGATCACCAGTTTTTTGGTGATGGATACCACTAAAAATCGATATACCAATCTATAAAAGCTTAGGTGGAAAGGTAAAAAACCGAGCGAAATGGCTCGGTTTTTATCTGAGTACATATAATTTCGCGGGATCAGATCAAACGAGGCACTTTATCTTTTTAACTAAGTATTGAGTGTTGAATCATTGCTGCATCAAGCTCTTGAAGACTATTCAATTATTTAAAGTTACCCTCTAAAAACTGTTGCAGGCGTTCACTTTTGGGGTGAATCAAAACTTCTTTTGGATCACCTTGCTCTTCAATTTTGCCTTGATCTAAGAAAATGACATGATTGGACACATGGCGTGCGAAGCCCATTTCATGGGTGACCACAATCATGGTTCGGCCTTCTTCAGCCAAACTTTGCATCACTTTCAACACCTCACCCACCAGTTCAGGATCTAGAGCACTGGTCGGTTCATCAAACAACATCACTTCCGGCTCCATTGCTAAGGCACGGGCAATTGCGACACGCTGTTGTTGTCCTCCTGACAAAAAAGACGGATATTTCTTTTCGACATTTTCTGCGAGCCCAACTTTTCTTAAATATTTTCGCGCACGCTCTTCCGCCTCACTCCGCTTTAGCCCCAAGACATGAATGGGTCCTTCAATAATATTTTCTAATACCGTCATATGCGACCATAAATTGAAATGTTGAAAGACCATCATCAGTTGAGTACGCATTTTTTGGAGTTGTTTAGGGTTTGTGGCTTTGAGATCGCCGTTTTTATCTAAAGTGGTCTCTAACTGTTCACCATTGAGCTGAATGCTGCCTTGGCTCGGTTGCTCTAGAAAATTGATGCAACGAAGAAAGGTACTTTTACCCGAACCCGAGGAACCAATAATACTAATCACATCACCTGCGCGTGCCTCAAGTGAAACCCCTTTTAAGACTTCATGATCGCCAAAACTTTTACAAAGATCTCGAATCACCAGTTTTGCTGAATTTTCCATTGTTTCTCCTAATGATTCGATGGTTTTAAAAACGCCAACCAGCGTTGTTCCAATTTACGAAAGATCCAAATGAGGATAAATGCCAGACAGGCATACAGCACAGCGGCAATGCCAAAGGCATCAAACGTGGCATAAGTGGCAGCATTGACATCTCGTGCAATTTTGAGAATATCAGGCACGGTTGCAGTGAAGGCAATTGTGGTTGCATGCAGCATCAAAATGACTTCATTGCCATAAAACGGCAATGCTCGGCGTAGCATCGACGGAATAATAATACGGGTATAGCGTTTCCAAGGCGACATTCCAAAGGCTTTTGCTGCCTCAATTTCGCCGTAGGGAATCGAACGTATGGCCCCTGCAAAAATTTCAGTGGTATAAGCTGCTGTATTGAGTGCAAACGCTAAAATGGTGCAATTAAGCCCCTCTCTAAAAAACTCATCGAGCCGTTCATGGGCATGCACAAACTCAAGGTTATAAATCCCTGTATAGATAATCAGTAGCTGCACATATAAGGGGGTACCACGGAAAATATAAGTAAAAAACCAAACAGGTCCACGTACAAAAGCATGCTCAGAAACTCGAGCAATGGACAAAGGCACAGCCAGAACAAAACCAATCGCAATCGATAAGACCAGTAGCCATGCGGTCATGGCGACCCCAGTCATTTGAAAACCATCGGTCCACAAATAGGACTGCCAGTATTGTTGAATAATTTCAATCATAGTTGTCCCTTTTTCACACCAGCAGAATAACGACGTTCCAGCCACATGAGAATTAAATTCGATAGGGTGGTGATGGCCAGATAAATGACGGCTGCAACGATGCTGAAATAGAACACTTGCATGCTGCTTCGACCTGCATCTTGGGTAATTTTGACGATGTCGGTCAAACCAATTAAGGACACCAAGGCAGTGGCTTTAATCAGGACTTGCCAGTTATTGCCAATCCCTGGTAAAGCAAAACGCATCATTTGTGGAAAGAGGACACGCCTGAAGACTTGAAATGGGGTCATGCCATAGGCATATGCAGCTTCAAGTTGACCTTTAGGGACGGCTTGAAATGCGCCACGGAAGGTTTCCGTAAAATAGGCCCCATAAATAAATGCTAAAGTAATCACCCCTGCCACAAAGGGATTGATGTCAATTTGCTCCATATGGATCGATTCGGTAATCGAGTTCAATCCAAGTTGCAGGCTATAGAACAGCAACAACATGATCACCAGATCAGGAACACTACGAATGAGCGTGGTATAGAAGGTTGCAACATGACGTAAGATTTGAATACGAGAGAGTTTGGCACTTGCCCCAAACAATCCAATAATGATCGAAAGTAGCAGTGATAACAAAGCAAGCTGTATGGTCATCCAAGTGCCACTGAGTAATACGGGACCATAGCCAGACAGAAACATACTCAGTTTCTCCGAGTAAAAATATAATATTTTATAAATCAGCAGTATATAAAAAGTGTCGGTATTGAACCGACACTCTATAAATTAATAAATGCTAAAGGAGAAGTATTTTTTCTCGAGTTTCTTATAGGTACCGTCAGCAATAATTTCAGCTAATGCTTTATCAATATTCTTTTTCAGATCGACATCTTCTTTACGTAAGCCGATTGCAGCACCTACACCGAGTGTTTTGGCATCGACCACATTATTGCCTGCAAAAGCAAAGCCTTTGCCTTTCGCCGATTTTAGGAAACCAGCATCGACCATAATCGCATCTTGTAATGTTGCATCTAGACGTCCCGAAACCATGTCTTGGTAAAGCACATCTTGGTTTGGATAAGGAACTACATTGACACCTTTAGGCGCCCAATAGGCTTTTGCATAGCCTTCTTGAATCGTACCTTGTTGTACACCCACACGTTTGCCTTTTAGGGATGCAGGCGTAGGGAGTAAAGGAGAGCCTTTCTTTGCAACCATGCGGGTAGGCGTGTTGTAAATTTTATTACTAAAGGCGATTTGTTTTGCTCGATCCGTAGTAACCGTCATTGAAGACAAAATACCGTCGAACTTTTTCGCTTTGAGCGCAGGAATCATCCCATCAAAGGAGTTTTCTACCCATACACATTTGGCTTTTAATTTGGCACAAATGGCATTGCCCAAGTCGATGTCAAAACCGACCAGCTTATTGTCTGGTGTTTTATATTCAAAAGGTGCATATGCGGATTCTGTGCCAAAACGAATGGTTTTCCATTCTTTTGCTTGGACAGTACTGCTCAGTGCTACGGCTACGAATGTAGTGGAAAGTAGTAATTTTTTTTGCCAGTTTTTCATTTTAAATATAGCCATCCGTAAAAAATCAAATCTAGGAAATAAGACGAAGATAGAACTTACCCTACTGAGTACTTTTGAATAAAAGCAACATCTATACCAGCTTTCGGCTCTTAGGAGATCGATGGATCTTGTCGCCATGAGAGATGAGGAAATAAGGGTATTTTTTCGGTTGGAATAATTTTTATCTGAGAACGTCCTGTTCATATGTTTTTATCATATGAAAAAATGAAGGTGAGACATAGTTGAAATATACCTGAAGTCTTGTGCGCTATGGCGTACAGAATTGATGATTTTTTTAACAGTGGATCAATGTCTTACAAGACTATTTTTCAGTGCTGAATAGCTTATAAGTAAGCTGAAGTACTGCAATAGCACTGGATCTAAAAACAAAAAAACCGAACGTTTAAGCTCGGCTTTTTGAATGACGCAACTTAAAGGAGTGGTATTAGCTTAGAGGAAGAAGCTCATCTTTTAAGTTCAGCATTTGCTGCATTTGGGCGCGAATTTTTCGCTCAGTTTTTCGTACATTATGTGCATTAATTCTTTTGCTCATAGCCCGGATTGGAATAAATAATTTCTCACCCATACCATCGACCAAGACAAATTCGGGCTTATTATTTCGCTGCTCTGTATACATAATTCCTGCGATGTTTACCTCACCGAAGATAATGTGTAAGTCGCAGCAAAGCTGAAAAAAGTCATCTAGAGCTTTGGCGTGTTTTTCCTCAAATTGATGTGATTTGCATAACTCAAATAAAGTCATACCTTCACCACTTGGGCAGACAATTTTTTCAGTCACAAAACCCAAGCCTACAGAAGTTTTCACAAAACCATAAGGCATTTCGACAGGAAAGCTAAAGATATTATTTTTATAATGATTTTTACATAGCTGTAGATATTGCAATAATTCACGGCGGAATTGGCGATAAACGCCTTGCGACATTCTACGTTTAAGTTTGCCATGTCCTTTCCAGCCACCATCTTCATCCACTCGATTTGGATTCATGACTTTGATGATTTTGTTTTCATCCTCAGGATGCTGAAACACCATTTTTGAACAGCCTTGTCCGATACATTGCAGTTCATCTAATTGATAAATCATAGGGCCTTCTATCAGGAGATATACAAGAAAAGCATCATTAGAAATGTGACATTTCATGTGATTGAAATTACTATTTTACAAAAAAAATAAATAAAATTTCATGAAACTTTAATATTTATGTTGTAGAGGGGGATTAAAAAAGAACTTATAAGCTTGTATTGCAGTTATAACAAGGCATTGATCTAAAATGTGAAACATAAAAAAACCGAGCGATTAAGCTCGGTTTTTGAATCTGTAACAGATTAGATATCAGAAAGGTCGATACCTAAACGTGCAGCAACTTCTTCATAAGCTTCAACCACACCGCCTAAACCTTGGCGGAAACGGTCTTTGTCGAGCTTTTTCTTGGTTTCTTTGTCCCATAGACGACAACCGTCTGGAGAGAACTCATCACCAAGAACAATTCGGTCGTGGAATACACCAAACTCAAGTTTGAAGTCCACAAGTAGCATGCCACCTTGGTCAAATAAGTTTTTAAGCACTTCGTTTACTTGGTAAGTGAGGACTTTCATTTGCTCAAGTTGCTCGGCAGTTGCCCAACCTAAAGCAATTGCTTGAGACTCATTGACCATTGGGTCACCAAGCGCATCATCTTTGAAAAATAATTCAAAAGTCGGCGGGGTTAATTCCTTACCTTCTTCTACACCTAAGCGACGGCATAAAGAACCTGCTGCATAATTACGAATTACACATTCAACAGGGATCATGCTGAGTTTTTTCACTAGAACTTCAGTTGGAGAAAGAAGTTTTTCAAAGTGAGTCTCAATGCCAGCCGCAGCCAATTTATCCATGATAAAGGCGTTAAAACGGTTGTTCACCTTACCTTTACGATCTAGTTGTTCGATCTTTTCACCATTGAATGCCGAAGCATCATCACGAAAGACTAAAATCAGGTGGTCTGCACTGTCTGTTTCATAGACAGATTTCGCTTTACCAGTATAGAGCAAGGTTTGTTTTAACATGAGGGAACCTTTTTCAAAAAAAAATGCCTAGTACGACTAGGCTGGCCAATTTTGGTAAATCTGGGTTAACAATTCTGTGGCTTTTTCAGGCGCTGCAAAACTGTTATCGGCATTGAACACAGCGAGGTTGTTGCTGCTACCGACCGCGGTCAGTCTTAACACATAGACCTGTTGATCGATTTTAATGGTTGCTTCATAACCATTTTTGCTTTGACCAACAATTTGATGGTTGAGGCTGCTGAGGGTGGCAAGCGTATATTGCCAAATTGTAGCAGAATTTCCCTCAATTTTGAGCAGCGGATTCTTATTTCCGTCAATAATCAATTGAGGGCGACTCACAGCTGTATCAACTGTTTCCGTTGATTCGGCATTCGACATGGCTTGAGCAGCTTGAGGGCGCGGCATTGCAAAACGGTTTCCGCGCTTATTTTCAAGTACAGGTGCATGTTCAAGAGCGAGCGCTTCAACCGTTGGAGCTGGATACAACGGCGTTGCAGGTCGAACCATAGAGCCTTCAGGGTACTTAAGAGGTTCTAAGGTTGCTGTTTCTTTATAGTCCAAACTACCGTTATTGACTGCAAGGGAACTACAACCCGCTAAACTGACGACTGAAAGTGCGAGAGTAAGACCTAAACGTAATTGCATATTAATGTGCTCTTTATTTAATGACACCCGCCGTTGTGAGTGCTTCACGGAGCGGTGTGCGATATTGTTCTGCAAGTGGTGTTAATGGTAAACGAATACCCGTTTCGATTAACTCCATTTCATGAAGTGCCCATTTCACAGGAATTGGGTTCGATTCGCAAAATAGAATTTCGTGTAAATTTGCAACTTGGGTATTTAGGTTTTCAGCTGTTTCAGCTTCGCCTGCCAGTGCTGCCGCACAAACATCGCTCATTTCTTTTGGGGCAACGTTCGCAGTCACAGAAATATTACCTTTTGCTCCCGACAGAATCAGTTGATAAGCCGTTGCATCATCACCTGAATAGACGGTCATCGCTTTGCCAGCAAGGCCTTCGAGCAGTGCTTGGCCACGAGGGACATCACCTGTGGCATCTTTAATGCCCACAATTTGAGGAATATCGGCCAAACGAATGACCGTTTCATTCGCCATATCGACACCTGTACGACCAGGTACGTTATACAGAATTTGAGGAAGATCAACAGCTTCAGCAATAGCTTTATAGTGTTGATATAAGCCTTCTTGGGTCGGTTTATTATAATAAGGGGTAACCAGAAGAGCAGCATCTGCACCGAGTTCTTTGGCTTCTTTCGTCAACTCGATGGCTTCACGCGTTGAATTCGCGCCAGTCCCCGCAATAATAGGGATGCGTTTGTTCGCGACACGAATGATTTCTTTAATCACTTGTGTATGCTCTTTCATGCTTAGAGTAGACGCTTCACCCGTTGTACCGACAGCAACAATGCTATTTGTGCCTTGTGCGATGTGCCACTCAACGAGCTTCTCTAGACCCTTCCAATCTACGCTGCCATCTTCAAACATAGGGGTGACGATTGCGACAATTGAGCCTTGGATGGTCTGTGCTTGCTGAGTCATTTTAAAAAAATATCCTATTTGTCCATCCAGTTAGGCCAGAAAAACATAAGATTGGATGGGTGCGTATTTTAATTTATAGCATTTTCAAAGCGCTGATGCATTGAATAATGCTTATGCAAATTATGAACGAACACAACATGAAGAACAATATGCTTTAGTCAAAGTGTATAAAAACTTTATCATTCGCTACAAAAATACAGCTTGTTCAAATGGTAGACAAAGAAATGCATCTTATTTTGCATCTGAAAAGAGCGTTTTGCATAACCTATGGCCATGGATTAACGCATTTAAAAAAAAAGAGGCTCTTCATCTCAATCGAGCATTAGAAGCCGATCAAATTGAATATTGGGTTATAAACTTCTATAAACGTCAGGATTTTGCATGATTATACGAGTTCTCTAAGTATGTGTGACATCGTCCTTTTAACGTTATAGATTAATGCCTAGCATTTTGTTCTGTATTCTATTTTCGCTTCAATTTGCCGCCATACCCATTGCACTCAAGGCTGTGGTCATTTAATTTTGACCCGCGAGGATGAATACTGTTTTATAAATTAAGCTATGCTTGGCCTTCGAGCGCAGAACAAAAAGGACAGAGAAGAATGCAGAAGAATATGGCATTGATTGTGGTGGATGTACAAAATGGTTTTACGCCTGGTGGAAATTTGGCGGTAGCAGGATCAGATCAAATTATTCCTAAAATTAATCAGTTGGCTGATTATTTTGACACTATTATACTCACCCAAGATTGGCATCCCGAAAATCACATTTCTTTTGCAGACAATCACCCCGATCAACAAGCCTTTCAAACCATTGAATTGGACTATGGCACACAAGTACTCTGGCCACGTCACTGTGTACAAGGCACACAAGATGCTGAACTGCATCCTGATCTCGACCTTGCCAAAGCGCAGTTGATCATTCGTAAAGGATGTCATACTCACATTGATAGTTATTCTGCTTTTTTAGAAGCGGATCACAAAACCCAGACGGGACTCGCAGGCTATTTAAGAGAGCGTGGGATTGATACTGTGTTTATTGTTGGGATTGCAACTGACTTTTGTGTGGCATGGACAGCAATGGATGCCTGTAAACTTGGTTTTCAAACCTATGTGATTGCCGATGCCACCAAAGGCATTGATTTACATGGTTCTTTACAACATGCATGGCAAGAGATGCTGGCCCATGGTGTGAAACGTCTGTATTGCAAAGATATTGTGCAACAATATGCCGTGAACTGATGCGCTGAACCAATCGGCTCACCTCAATCACTAATATCGACATTATAAAAACATGCAGTAGGGAAGGGTCATGGGCACTTTTTTAAAATTTACCGCTTGGATTCAAAAAACCTTTGCCCTGTGGGTGGTGTTATTTGCAGGCATTGCGCTCCTAAGCCCTGAAACTTTTGTCTGGATGAAGGCTTATATCACGTGGATGTTAGGGCTGATCATGTTTGGTATGGGCATGACCATGACACTGGAAGATTTTAAAGGGGTGATGCAAAGTCCTAAAGCGGTTGCAATTGGGGTAGCGGCTCAGTTTGTGGTGATGCCAAGCGTGGCTTATCTGCTGTGCTTATTATTTCGCTTGCCGACTGAAATTGCGATCGGGGTGATTTTGGTGGGTTGCTGTCCGGGTGGCACAGCATCTAATGTGATTACTTATATGGCGAAAGGCAATACGGCTTTGTCTGTCGCATGTACCACGGTATCGACCTTATTGGCGCCTGTGTTGACTCCCGCGATTTTCTATCTGTTGGCCAGCCAATGGATTGAAATTAATGCATGGTCGATGCTGAGTTCAATTTTGCAGGTGGTGCTGTTCCCGATTATTTTAGGGCTGGTGGTACGTGCCGTGCTGAAACACAAAGTTGAAAGCTATATTTTGGTGATGCCCTTAATTTCTGTAGTGGCGATTGTGCTGATTGTGGCGGCTATTATTGGCGGCTCAAAAGCACAAATTTTAGAATCAGGCTTATTGATTTTAGCTGTGGTGGCATTACATAACGCGATTGGTTATTTACTTGGCTTTGCAGCAGCACGGATGTTTCACTTGCCACATACCGACTGTAAAGCGGTTTCGATTGAGGTCGGTATGCAAAACTCAGGACTAGGCGTGGCTTTGGCGGCTGTGCATTTTGCCGCTTCACCAATTACGGCAGTACCCAGCGCGATCTTTAGTTTGTGGCATAACATTTCAGGGCCAGTTTTAGCCAGCTATTGGGCCGCGAAAGCAGACGCTACAGCCAAGAAAAAAAGTGAAAAGGAACATATGTCGGTTTGAATACTGTACGCTGTTGCAGCTTTAAGCATAAAGTCAGGATGAATTTTCTATTTGGCATGAAGTTGTAACTAAACTGTCATAAAGACTACCTAACATCCCTGCCAAACACTTCATAACAGACTGTTGCAAACAGCATTGAGAGGGTATGGATAATTTTCAGCATTCATCGGCGACGTATTTTAACCGAGAGTTATCGTTATTTGAGTTTCATCAGCGGGTTTTAGCACAAGCATTAGATCCGAGTTTGCCAGTGCTGGAGCGTTTAACTTTTTTAATTATTTTTTCACGTAATTTAGATGAGTTTTTTGAAATTCGTATTGCGGGCTTGATGAAACAACGCGATATGAATGTGATAGCACGGACCCCTGATGCTGTTCCCACTGAAGTGATATTAGAAGACCTGTCCCAATCCATTCATCGTGCCGTCAAAAAACAGTTTGAAGTTTTAAATCATTCGATTTTGCCTGAGTTACAAGCGCAAGGTATTCAGTTCATCCAGTTCCAAGATATTTTAGAAAAACATAAAGCGTGGATTGCAGAATATTTCGCCAAAGAAATCCAACCGGTTTTGACCCCAATTAGCTTAGATCCGTCACATCCTTTTCCTCGCCTCGTGAATAAAAGTCTGAATTTCATTGTGAGTTTACAAGGTAAAGATGCTTTTGGACGGAGCATTGAGATGGCGATAGTCCCAGCGCCGCGCTCATTACCGCGTTTAATTCAGATGCCGAAAAACGTGGCAGGCAATACTGACACGCAGATTTTTTTAACCGCAATGATTCAGCAGCACATCAGTGATCTATTTCCGGGGATGAAAGCCACGGGTTGTTATGCTTTTCGTGTGACACGTAATGCTGATCTGATTTTGTCGGAAGATGTTGATGATTTGGCGGTGGCACTTAAAGATGAGCTGTCTTCACGCCGTTTTGGTCGCGCGGTGCGTTTAGAAATCGAAGATGACTGCCCCGAAGCGGTGATTGATTATTTGCTCAAGGAGTTTGATTTAACTGAGCAGGAGCTTTATCGCATTGATGGGCCAATCAATCTTTCACGCCTCAGTACCAGTTGTGACCGACCTGAATTAAAGCATCCAGTTTTTATCCCAGTCATTCCCAAAGTTTTGCGTAAGCAAAAAAGTACCTTTGATACCTTAAAAGTACAGGATGTGTTGTTGCATCATCCTTTTGATTCTTTTCAGCCTGTGATTGGCTTATTAAAAGAAGCTGCGAAAGATCCGAATGTACTGGCAATTAAACAAACCCTTTACCGCAGCGGACCTGACTCGGAAATTGTACAGGTCTTGGCAGAGGCGGCACGAAATGGCAAGGAAGTCACAGCCGTGATTGAGTTGCGGGCGCGTTTTGATGAAGAGTCGAATATTACCGTGGCGAATATTTTGCAAGAAGCTGGGGCGGTGGTGGTGTATGGCATTGTCGGTTATAAAACCCATGCCAAAATGATTTTGATCGTACGCCGTGAAAATGCTCAGTTGATCCGCTATGCCCATCTGGGCACAGGCAATTATCATGCGGGTAATGCGCGTATGTATACCGATTATGGCCTGATGACTACACAGCCTGATATTTGTGAAGATGTACACCGTATGTTCCAAGAACTGACGGGGATGGGCAAAATGGCCAAATTGAAGGCGTTGTTACATGCGCCTTTTACGTTACACAGTGAACTGTTAAAACTGATTGAGCAAGAAATTCAGTTTGCGCAAGTCGGTCAAAAGGCGCGTATCATCATCAAAGTCAATGCTTTGACAGAGCCTCAGTTAATTGCTGCACTGTATCGTGCGTCACAAGCGGGGGTACAGGTTGATCTGGTTATCCGTTCGATCTGCTGTTTGATTCCACAGGTCCAAGGCATGTCTGAGAATATCCGAGTGCGTTCGATTGTGGGCCGTTTTTTGGAGCATACCCGTGTGTATTGTTTTGAGCATGGCGGTGAGAAAAAGCTGTACTGTGCCAGCGCAGACTGGATGGGACGTAATTTATTTTCGCGGGTGGAAACCTGCTTTCCAATATTAGATCGCGTTTTGAAAAAGCAGATTTATAAAGACGGATTAATCAGTTACTTAAATGATTGTTTGAATGCTTGGGAGCTACAAGCCGATGGTCATTGGCTTAAAGTGGCCTGTACCGATCCAGAGCAAAGGTATAGTGCGCAGCAACATTTGATTGCGCAGAAGCAACTTAAAATTTAACAATTGCCATAAAAAAGCCTGACATATGTCAGGCTTTTTTTATGGTTGGACATCATTAAGAGGCTTTAGATTGTTTTGCTTTTAAAATTTCCGTTCTTAAGCTTTGTGCCAACTCTGCAGACTCCGCACCCATGCCATTGACCATAAAGGCATGGCGGGTCAAGACATTGGTTGGATTAGGTAAATTCACCAATTGGTAACTTTCAGAGATGTCTTTCAATAATTCGTTACTTAAATGTACGGCACTTTCTTTGGCCGACAACTGCTGGACCAAACGCTCAGCAGCTTGATTCGCAGACAGTTGCATCGCATCGACTGCGGTTGAAATGCCACAACGCGTTTGTAAAACAAAGCGCTTTTCTTCGCGGTAGCGTTTATACAAAACCTCAGATAGCAGTTGGAACACACTGCTGACCATCATTAAACATGGCACTGCATTAGGTGTGTCTGTCGACATGCTGAGGGTGGCACCATGCTCATTAAAGGATTGAACTGTAGTGATGTCCGAGCTGTTGAGTTTGTAGTGTTTTAAACAAAGTTCTGTGCTTTTATTGAGGAAAATCTGACACAAATTAAAGTATGGAATAGACACGGTTGTATTCACCGAGTCCATCAACTGTTTCGGATCATAAAATTGAATATTGAGCGCAACCGAATGATTATCCACGATCACGGGTTTCTGCTCTTTAGGCTTCGCACTGGTTTTGATTTGTTGTTGTGCTTGGGCAATCGCGACCGCCGTATGGTGTTTTTCCTGTTCAAGCGTTTGGGTTAAAACTTGAATTTCGTGTTTTAAGCGGGATTCATTATTAATCCGTGCCAAATATTCGGTACGACTTGGGCGTGCAATGGCACGGTAAGCCAACCACAGTAAACCATGAATCGCTAAGGACAATAAAATCGCTAACCACTGAGTACGTAAAATCTCACCCATACTTGGTTTAATGAGCGTGATTTCAATGCTACCCACTTTCTTTTCATTTTGCAGAGCATCACGGACAAATACTTCACCATCACGTGTTCGAACTTGGCCACCTGTCGCCAAGACTTGATTGTTGGCATCCAAAATACGAATGGAAGCTACGCTTGGATTGGTCGCATAGCGATCGACCAAAAGCGCAAGAGAAACCGTGTTGGCAGGCTCCAGCTCTGCAAGACTGTCCGTGACCAATTGAGAGGTCATCAGTTGGCCTTGGTTGGCACGGTTTTCATTCAGTTGATGAGTCGTTGCCAATACCAATAAAAAGGTATGTAAAGCAAAACTTACAATTAATAGGCTAGCAAATAGCCCTTGTCTAGGCGCATTCAACGTAAACTTCCAAAGAAAATATATTCAATTTCGATTATGATTCTAACAATAGTCGTAGCTCAGACCCGAGTCAATTCATGCGAGAAATCATTCTTATTTCATTTTTAGGACCAGACCAACCTAATCAGTTCACTCGATTAATGCAGGTATTGTCCACTCATTCATTACAAATTTTAGATGTCGGACAAGCAGTTATTCATAACCAATTGACCTTAGGTATTGTTATTTCTTCAGATGACCAAACTGCAACAGCTTTGGCCATGAAGGAAATTCTGATTTTAGCACATGATATTGGTTTAACTGTACGTTTTAAACCAATCACTACAACTGAATATGACCAGTGGGTGAGTGAAGGTGGACGGACGCGTTATATCGTCACGGCTTTGGCGCCAGAGCTTGAAGCGTCTCACTTACAAGCAGTTACAAATATTGTGTCCAACCAAGGTTTCAACATCGAAACCGTGACCCGTTTGTCAGGTCGTCCAGTCTTAAATGGCGAAGTCGATGGGCCGAAACGCGCCTGTGTTCAATTCGGTTTAAGTGGTCAAATGCTGGATGCCGCAGCCATGCGTGCAGCCTGTTTACGTTTGTCACATGAACTAAATGTCGATGTAGCGGTACAAGAAGACAATGCCTACCGTCGTAACCGCCGTTTGGTGTGTTTTGACATGGACTCGACCTTAATCGAGCAAGAAGTGATTGATGAGTTGGCGATTGAAGCGGGTGTCGGCACACAAGTCGCTGAAATCACAGAACGTGCAATGCAGGGTGAGCTGGATTTCCAACAAAGCTTCCGTGCACGTGTCGCACTGCTCAAAGGGATGGATGCCTCTGTCCTACCTAAAATTGCAGAACGTCTGACTGTTACAGAAGGTGCTGAACGCTTAATTTCAACTTTAAAAGCATTAGGTTACCGCACGGCTATCCTGTCGGGTGGTTTTCAGTACTTTGCAGAGTATCTACAAGCTAAACTTGGTATTGATGAAGTCCATGCCAATGTCTTAGACGTTGAAAATGGCATGGTGACGGGTGAAGTTAAAGGTCACATTGTCGATGGTGCACGTAAGGCATTATTATTACGTGAGTTAGCCGATAAGATGGGCATTTCTCTTGAGCAAGCGATTGCGGTGGGCGATGGTGCGAACGATTTACCGATGCTGTCGATTGCTGGCCTAGGTGTCGCTTTCCGTGCGAAACCGCTGGTGAGACAAAACGCCAATCAAGCCATTTCAAGTGTCGGCTTAGATGGGGTGTTGTATTTATTGGGTGTGCACGATAAAGACCTAAATCGTGCTTAAAACATCT
>NZ_JBZYAE010000002.1:0-83427 GCF_058890445.1 Acinetobacter sp. CAU_H_S170_2 | reverse complement strand
ATTGTCTGAAACCTTTGAGATGGAAAGCATGCTTTAAATCAAGTCATTGACTTGGGTTGCATGGTCCATGTGAGTCGTAAATTCTATGAACTGCATGTGACGGGGAAAAGTCAGATCAATGAACAGGAATTTTTAAGGTCATCAGATTAAGTGTATTCTGATAATGAATAAAGCGCCGTTTGGCGCTTTATTCATCCTAGCCCTTCAATATTGCAAAATGCGATAATTAGTTTATACTTGATTTATAGCAAAATGCGATAAAATATTATGCATGTGATCACCCACGCTCGAATTATAGAAGCAATGCAAAAGTGGCCACAGGCTGAAACGGCATTAGATGGTTGGTATCGAATCATAAAGGCAAACGATCCGAAAGATTTTGCTGAGATGAAACAGCTCTTTCCAGCGGTCGATAAAGTTAGAAAGTTCCATGTATTCGATATTGGCGGGAACAAGATCCGACTTATTGCCGTCGTGATGTATCACGCAAAACGTGTGTATATTCGTCATGTCTTGTCCCATAAAGAATATGACAAAGGTCATTGGAAGGAAGGTTAGTATGAACGCGATGATTAAACAGGCCGTAGACCACTGGCACTACGTTGCACCATTGCTCAGCAAGCCAGAAAATGAAGACGACTTTCATACACTTGTTGAAGCTTTAGATGAACTTTTAGATACCGTTGGTGATGACGAGTCTCATCCTTTAATAGGGCTTATTCATCAGCTTGGTGATTTGGTTTCTGATTATGAAAATGAGCATCTTCCTATGCCTAAAGGGGATGGCCGTGCTGCTTTGGCTTTTTTGATGGAGCAACATGGTTTAGGTCAGTCTGACTTATCAGAGGTTGCAACCCAATCTGTGATTTCTGAGATTTTAAGTGGAAAACGCCAACTGAATATTCGTCATATTAAGGCATTGTCTGAGCGGTTTAATGTATCGGCAGATACGTTTTTCTAAAAGATAGGGCGCCGTGAGGCGCTCTATTAGTAGGGTGTGTTGACACTTTTAGCTTAAAAAAATAGCGAAGTAGTAAAATCAAATCGCCAAACCCAATTTTACTATTCGCTATGCCTCGTACCATGCTGACAGATCAACACTGGCAAAAGTTGAAAGTTATTCTGCGTAATTTATCCATTCACCACAACTCAAATTTACGCAATTTTATTGAAGCTATTCTCTATAGAATTAGAACAGGCTGTCCGTGGCGAGATATTCCTTGTTGTTTTGGTCATTCAAACTCTATTTTCAAACGTTTTAATCGTTGGTCAAGCAGCGGTAAGTTACTTAGATTATTCAAATTACTAGCCTCATGCCCCGATATGGAGTGGATTTTTATTGATGGCTCTCATGTACGTGCTCATCAACATTCTGCCGGCATAGCGAATCAATCTATTTCTAAAAGTGTAGGAGGAAACTCCTCAAAAATACATTTGATTGTTGATGCACATGGCAATCCTATTGATTTCATGATTACCGATGGAACCACACATGATGTTAAAGTTGCACCTTATTTAATATCAACATTAGATTTAAAAGAGACAAAAGTGGTATGCGCAGATAAAGGCTATGATTCAGAACCACTGCGTGAACAGATCAGGAAAACAGGAACTAAAGCGAATATACCAAAGAAAGCAAATAGCCAATCGAACAATGACCATATGGACTGGTATTTATATAAAATCAGGCATTTAGTTGAAAATATGTTGTGTAGATTAAAGCAATTTAGAGGAATAGCTACTCAATATGACAAGCTCAAAAGAAATTATCAAAGTTCTGTTGCTTTAGCCTGTATATTTTTATGGCTACCTTTATAGGGTTAATTATGAACAGTAAATGTCAACAGACCCTAATTTTTCGGCAAATAGGCTTTTAGCCTTGATAGCCAATACCGAGGGGGTAAATTTGGCTATCCTGATAATTTTTTAATTATACTTCATGATTAATTTAAGTTTTTTTATAATAAATAGTAAATGCATAGAGGCTGTTTTTTTTAAAGGGCGGATACCACTGAAAAGTAAAATATGGGTGCCCCTGCACACAGGATGAGCAATTGAAAATTAAAAGCGTGCAGTATGTGATCAAGTTATCAATCCTTTATTTTTTTGATAATTAAGAAGAATAACGGATTGAGCAGCTGTGCTATAAAAATTATAAAAGATAATAAGCTGGGACGGTGTAATGTTAAAAAATATCGCAATAATTTTGATATCTGTGTGTGCGGCTTCAGCTGTTTTTGCTCAAGAAGCGATTAATCTGAATTTCAGCGGAGAAATTTATGAAAACACATGTGATTTAAATTATTCTGATAATGAAAAAAAATGTGAAGTTTTAGAAAATCAATTTGCAAACGCCATTGAGCGCATGAAGACTGAAGATCGTTCAATTGTACAAATTCAATCCTATCTGCTGCAGCAGGCCGAAACACGTTCCACTTTTTTTGCGGTAAATTTAAAGCAACTTCCTGAAAAAAAATCCTTAAATCTTGAAATTAATTATAAATGACTTCTTTTTAATAACTCATCTATTAGACCTCTTGCGAAAATATCATTTTTGACTATTTTAGATTTTGATATTTATTTAAAAATCAACGTTTATCACGGATTAAATTTTGACTAAAGCAAGAGGTCTAATATATCAAAAATTTAGTAAAGCGATTTTGAGCTGTTTCGTTGATATTTCCCTGTCTTGTTTACAAAAAATATATCAAAGGAGTTTTCAAATATTTTTTTTCTGCTATGATTCAAAAAATGTAAGATATGTCACATTTTGTATTTTCTTTGTGTTTGTGGTCGTATTTTAGCAAGTCCCGCAATAAGCGGAAAAAAATTATTGATTATCTTTAGGTTAAGTAAATGAAAACACAAATTTCTTTGGCATTCGCAGCAGTTTCAGCATTGGCTTTCACAACTTCAGCATTTGCTGCGGGTCAAATTAACTTTACTGGCGAAATTGTGAATGCCGCATGTGATATTAAAATCAACAACAGCAGCAGCAATGAAGTTGTTTTAGGCAAATGGCCAACGTCTATGTTTAAAGTAGCTGGCGATAAATCAACTCCAGCAAATTTTACGATTGATGTAGCCAACTGTGTTGCCGGCAACTATCAAGTTAACTTTGCAGGTACTGCAGATGCAACGAACGCTAAACTGCTGAAAGCATCAGCTGCAACAGGTGTCGGCATTGCAATTGCAAACGCAAACAGTACATCAAATTTAGTGAATTTAAATACAGTAGTCGGTGCTGATTCTAACGCTGCTTTAACTGCGTCTGGCACTGACGGAACTGCTGCAGGAACTTTGCCATTGCAGGCGTTCTATCAAGCGACTAGCAGTACTGTGACTGCAGGTAAAGCAGACGCAACTGTAAGCATTACATTGCAGCAAAAATAATTTAGCACCCTGAGGAACAGTCATGCGCCTGAATCCATCTTTATTCGCCATTGTTTTGTCCGGCCTTGCGTTTGCATCGCCAAGCAATGCTGCGATTCAGGCCATGGCTAGCCGCGTGATTTATCACAGTGACAGCAAAGCTGCCACGCTAAATCTGAAAAATAACGCGTCTAAACCTTATATTGTGCAAACTTGGCTGGAAGCTGGTGAAGATAAAACAGCTTCAGCTAAAGTGCCTTTTATTGTGACGCCGCCATTAATCAAAATTGAACCGCAAAAAGAATCTGTTTTACGATTCATTTATTCGGGTTCAGGCTTGCCGACAGACCGCGAAAGCCAAGTTTGGATTAATGTGCAGGAAATACCGCCAAAGCCGGAAGAAGAAAACACTTTACAGCTGGCAGTGCGTTCAAAACTCAAATTATTCTACCGTCCGCAGCAAATTGAAGATGATTTGCCGGCAGCGGTGAAAAAACTTCAGTGGTCTGTTGAACATGGCACATTGAAGCTGAAAAATAATAGCCCGTTATTTATCACGATCGGCGATTTGGCTTTAGGCAAAAATGGCCAGCCGATCACCCATATGAATCAGGATATGGCGCCGCCATTCCAAAGCATTGATGTGCTGCGCAACGTGCCGGAAAATGTAAAAAGCCTTAAATTTACCTATATCAATGACTATGGCAGCAATATTGAGATGCCCGAAGTTATTTTGAAATAATGATTTGAACTGCAGTTGGATTTGAACTTGCATTATTTAAAACTGTCTTTGCTTAGTCTGAGCCTTGCTGCATTAAATACACAGGCAGAAGATTCAGCGTTCAATACAGCATTTCTTAAAGATGTTACCGACCAAGTGGTTTTTGATGCTGTCACCAAAGGCTACAGCATTTTGCCGGGTGATTATGATTTCAGCATTTACCTGAATAATCAGCGCATTGAAAAAAGAAAAGTAAAATTTTATCAAAAAGATCAAGATGTTGTTCCTTGTGTTGATGCCAGTTTTATTGAAGACTATCAAATACTTTTAGACACTCAAACGGATGCGCAGCCATCTTCGGCCTGTTATGACCTGACGGCATTATCCGGTGCAAAACTCAATTTTGATGCTGGTCTGCAAACGTTAAATTTATCCATTCCTCAGGTCTTTTTACGGCAGAATGCGCGCGGCTATATTTCACCAAAACTGTATGATCAGGGCATCAATGCGCTGATCTTAAATTACAGCGCCAATACGAATACCTATAAAAGCCAGTCAGGCCCTGATACCAGCAACAGCAGCCTATTACTGAACAGCGGCTTTAATTGGGGCGCGTGGCGTTACCGCAATCAGAGCAGCTTTTTAAAGAGCACAGGGCAGTCTGCATCTTGGGACAATGTCATCAATAAGCTTGAACGCGACATTATTCCATTAAAGGCGCGCCTAGAATTGGGCGATGCCAATACCCGCGGCGATGTTTTTGAAAGCATTAATTTCCGCGGCCTGCAATTCAGCAGTGATGAGGCGCAATTGCCAATCGGCTTGCAAAGCTATGCGCCAGTGATCCGCGGCACCGCGCGCAGCAATGCGCTGGTCGAAATCCGTCAAAATAATTACTTGGTGTACAGCATGAATGTTGCGCCGGGCAATTTTGAAATCGCCGATTTATCTGGCGTGAACGACAGCGGCGATTTGGAAATCAAAATTATTGAAAGTGACGGCTCCGTCCGTACTTATACGCAGCCGTATGCATCTATACCGAATATGGTGCGCGCTGGGCAGCATAAATATCAGATCACTGCAGGGCAATACCGCAGCGGTTCAGGCGCGGAGCTGCCGTATTTTGGCCAGCTGACCTATACGCTGGGCTTCAACAATTTTCTGACGCCGTATGTAGGCGTGCTGGCTGCAGAGGATTATCACTCCGTTGCAGGTGGCACCGCGTGGTCATTGGGAAATTGGGGCGCCGTTTCTGCCGACCTGAGCTATGCCCGCAATACCTTATTCAGCGGCCGTCAAGAAGACGGCTTAGCTGTGCGTGTGAACTATGCAAGATCCATTAATACACTGGGAACTGATATTCACCTGACCGGGTCTCATTACAGTGAGCAGTATTTCAGCTTTGCAGATGCTGTACAAGAAAAAGCGCAGTGGCAGAATGGCGCGTATAAGTATCAGTACCAAAACTCATCGGCAGTCAATGACCCCGCAAATTCTGCTGATATTCAAACACAGTCCTATTATTCGCCTGTGTTTTTCAATAGAAAAACTCAGTATCAAATTTCACTGAATCAGCGTCTTGGCAAATGGGGGCAGCTGTATGCCAATGTGTCCGATACTCAGTTTTGGCAAAAGGAATACAATCAGCACAATTGGCAGATTGGCTATAATAACAATATTCAGCGTATGTCTTATGGCCTGTATTATCAAAACAGCAGGAGCCTCTTCAGCGGTTCTGAGTATTCTGTTGGGCTGAATTTGAGCCTGCCGATTGATACGCCGAAATCCTTTAAGCAGCATGATGTTATTGTCAATAACAGCGCGCTCTATTCTGAAAGCTCGGGCGCAACCCTGCAAAGCGCGCTGTCTGCAAGCTTTTTGAAGGATAAAAACCTGCAGGCGCAGTTGCTGGCGGGGCATTCTGAAAAAAGCGGCGATCATTTTAATGTGAATGCAGCATATCGGGGAATCAAAGGCAATGCCAATGTCGGATATGCTTATGCAGATCAATACCAGCAGCTGTATGCAGGGGTGAGCGGCGGCCTGCTTGTGCATTCTCAAGGGGCAGTCTTCGGGCAGCAAATGTATAATTCGCCGATTTTGATTGAAGCCAAAGGCGCCAGCGATATCCGTATTGAAAATCAAACCGGTTTAAAATTGGATAAGCATGGCTATGCTATTATTAGCAGCAGCAATCCTTATGCAAAAAACCGTGTGGCGCTGCAGGCGGAAGATTTAGGGCAAAATATCTTTATTGATGAATTGGTGAAGAATGATATTGTTCCTACTAAATATGCGATTGTGAAAGTAAAATTTGATGTGAAGACAGGTTACAGCGTGCTGGTCAATTTGAATTATAAAGGCCATGGGTTGGCAGCCGGTACGGAAATCAGCGATGTGAAAGGCCTCAACCATTATGGCTTGGTAGGATTAGATAGCCAGGCTTACCTGACTAATGTTGAGTCAGGGCAGGTTTTGACCGCGAAATGGGGCAGTGCTGAAAACCAGCAGTGTCATTTTACTTTACCGCAGCTCAGCAGCCGTGATATTGGTTACGATGAACTGGCATTAATATGTGAAGCAGGAGAATCTAAATGAAGCGCAAATGGCTTTCACTACTTTTGAATGCATTTTTAATCGTCATCAGTCTAAGTGCTGTGCAAAGCGCATCGGCCATGCGCTGCCTGTCCGGCGGCAAAGCGACCAGCAATTTTAATATTGACACAGCAAAAAACACCACCAATACCACAAATGTCGGCACGATTACGGTCACCAGTTTTAATAGTGCAACCAATGCATTATTGTGGGAGTCGCAAACTTATTCATCGACGTTTACCTGTTATGATGATGCAACGACCAACTCCAGTGAAGATGCTTATTTATATGTCGATGACGCTGCGAAAAAATTAGCGACCGATTTTGGCAACTCTAATTTAATTATGGGCATCCGTTTTAATGGCCAAGAATATCCCATTACAAAAACCACCGATACAATCGCGACCGGCAAGCGCGCGCTCAGCTATCAATCTGATAACTACTGGTCTACCTCAAGAGCTTCTCAAAATTGTAATTTGATTGGTAAAAATAATTGGTTAAGTTCAAAGCGTTGTGCAGATCCTCAAACCATTACCTTAACCTATTCTTTATATATTAAGGCGCGCGGTTCAGGCAGCAATTTTCCTGCAACGGTGAAAAACTATGATGTTTTCCAGCTTGACGGTATTGGCGGGCGCAACGGCAACGGCAATTTTCAGGAAAAAGTCAGCGGGGTTCAAATCAATTATGTGGAATGTGTCCCTGTGCTGAGCACGCAGAGTGTGGATTTGGGCAAGTACTATGCTTATCAGGATTTAAATACCGTTCTAAGAAAAACGCCATTTACCATTAATGTCACCACCAATGGCAAAGACTGCGCAAAATATCCTTTTGTTGGCGTGTTCAGTTCGGCGTATAAAGTGGATGATCAAACGGTCACTGCCATAGAAACAGGCATGAAAGATGTGGTGGGAATCCGCCTGTTTGAATCAGGAAACAGCGCGCCTTTGAGCTTAAATGACACGGTTGATTTTGGCTACAGTACAGGAACGCAGCTGAGTAAAAACTTTGAAGCGGGCGTATTGTTTCTGAAAAAGCCTGTAAATGCTGGAAAATTCACCTCTGTCATTAATTATGAAGTCTATTTTAAATAGCGGCTGAACCGCTGTAGCCTCGGTATTTATCAGGCTGAGGCAGTTTCCTGTGATGTTTACAATCTTGGAAATGAGCAGGAGCTTGAGCCTAAATTCATTCGGCCTGTTTGAGTCTAAGGTTTGGATTGACTGTGCAAAATATAGCGGATTGCATCTATGTATTTAGGATGCATGTGGCTGGCATCCATGCCCAGAAAATATGGCGCAGCCATCCAGAAAAAACTGAAGACATAGCCATAATCATCTAAGGTTTGATATTGCCACTGTTCCACTAAGCTTAGAGCCTATCCAGTATTAATTTCATTCTTTTTTAGCAATTGAAAAAATAATTTGTTAAATTTCCCCCATGAGAAAACCATATCCCAGCGACATTAGTCGAGAAGCTTTTAAAGAAATTGAACCGCTACTATTGAGCGGAAAAAAACAAACACGTCCAAAAGTCGTTGATGTCTATGAAGTATTTTGCGCATTGCTCTATATTCTAAAAAGTGGATGCCAATGGAGTATGCTTCCTCGAGACTTCCCACCTAAAAGCACTGTGCATTATTACTTCTCGATTTGGAATAAAAAGTCTTCAGAAACTGAACCTAGCATACTTGAGCAAGCTTTAAAAAAATGTAGTTGGCGAAGCCCGTATCAGCAATAGACGGAAATAACAAACGAGCTTTATCATGATTGATTCACAAAGTGTAAAAAACACAGATACTGCACGTGATAAAGGGTATGATGCTGGTAAAAAAGTTTCAGGCATTAAAAGACATATTATTGTTGATACTGAAGGTCTCCCGCATGGAACATTGGTTACGACAGCAGATAAAACAGATCGTCAAGGTGCGTTAGATACTATAACTTTGCATAAAGATAGCTTACAAAATGTAGAGGTTGTATT
The DNA here is from genome assembly GCF_058890445.1 of Acinetobacter sp. CAU_H_S170_2. Taxonomy (NCBI): domain Bacteria; kingdom Pseudomonadati; phylum Pseudomonadota; class Gammaproteobacteria; order Moraxellales; family Moraxellaceae; genus Acinetobacter; species Acinetobacter sp. CAU_H_S170_2. Next base: position 74,756 of record NZ_JBZYAE010000002.1, on the reverse strand, counting down.
TGTTGATGGCGGTTATACAGGTGAACGCTTTTCTTTGGCTGTTAATAATTTAATCGGATCCCGAGTTGATGTAGCTAAACGAAGTGAATTGCATAAATTTGCAGTCATTCCACAACGCTGGGTTGTGGAAAGATCATTTGCTTGGTTAGAAAAGTGTAGAAGGCTCTGGAAAAACTGTGAAAAGCACCTAAATACGAGTCTTCAGTTCATTAATTTAGCCTTTTTAAGGCTACTTTTGCATAGAAAATATTCTGGATAGGTTCTTAAAAATGATGCAAAAAGATGAACTCTGGTTGAAATAGCCTAAGTATGTTGAAAGGGGTATTGTTTAGAAATTTCCTTATCATAAGTAAACCGTCTTTATGAAAATCATCATGCTGACTTTGATTCATAATAAGGGGAATTTAAAAGCTTTAGCATCACAGTTTGATTACTGGATTTTAGACAATAGTGGCTTTGTTGCACAAACCTAGCCTATAAGGTTTATTCAGTCCTATAATTTCAAAATGAATAAACCTACTCCTAAAACTTATCGTACAACCAATTGGTCTTCCTATAATCGCGCTCTCATTAATCGGGGCAACATTTCCATTTGGTTTGATCCAAACACTCAGTGGTATACACAACCACAAAACAAGCAAGGTCGAAATCAAACTTACTCCGATACGGCTATTCAATGCTGTTTAATGATCAAATCTTTATTTAGACTCTCTTTACGCATGGTCACAGGTTTTGTTCAAAGTCTGATTAAACTTTGTGGATTAAATTGGACCGCACCAGATTACAGTACGCTTTGTCGAAGACAAAAACATATTGATATTGCGATTAGCTATCAAAAAAGTAGTGATGGGCTACATCTACTCGTCGACTCAACTGGCTTAAAGTTTCTAGGTGAAGGTGAGTGGAAACGTAAGAAACATGGACCTGAATATCGTCGCCAATGGCGTAAGCTTCATATTGGCATCGATGCTGAAACCTTGCAAACACGTGCAGTACAGCTTGCTACAAATAATGTGAGCGATTCGCAAGTACTCGGTGATTTACTTGCTCAAATTCCCTTAGATGAACGAATTGATTCGGTCTATACCGATGGTGCTTATGACACGAAGCACTGCAGACAAGTCATTCTAGATCGAGATGCACATGCGCTCATTCCGCCAAGAAAAAATGCAAAACCATGGAAAGATCAGAAATTGAGATCTTTAGAGCGGAATGAGTTACTGAAAACAGTTAAACGTTTAGGAAGAACGCTTTGGAAAAAATGGTCTGGTTATCATCGTCGAAGTTTAGTTGAAACCAAGATGCATTGCATCAAACTATTAGGTGATAAATTAACAGCAAGGAGTTTTTCTAGTCAGGTGAATGAGATTCATGCACGCATAGCCGTATTGAACAAATTTACAGAATTAGGTCGTCCTCATACCCAAGTTGTCACTTGAATTCTGTTCAAATGAGCAGAGTGTTATCTTTTAAATCTTTGTGCAACAAAGCCGTTGGGAACTTAAACTTGAGGTGGTACTTGAGATGGTTACTAAAACCATAGGATTTTTAATAATAAGCATATAAAACAATATCTTACAATTTTATATGATGCGTAACATACGCATCATATAAAAGTTCTTAAATTTTGATATAATTTAGCAAACCAACCCTCTGATAGGTTTCATTAAAATTCATGAGTCTTACTGAAATCAAAGTTCGCCAAGCTAACTACAAAGATAAAATCTATTTTTTATCTGATGAAGATGGGCTCAGTTTAAAGGTTGAACCAAATGGAAGAAAATACTGGTGCTATCGCTATACAGACCCAAAAGCAAAAAAACGTCGGCGTATTCAATTGGGGTCATATCCAGATATAACTTTAAAAAAAGCACGTCAGATAAGAGATGATTTTAGAGACAATAATTTTTGTTTTGAAGAAGATGCTATTTCAGAAATAATTACCTTTCGTAAGGTTGGAGATGAGTGGCTTCAGTTCAAACTTAAGAATGCATTCAATGACTTACCTCGCTGTGGTGTTCTAGAGCTAGCAGAAAAATGTCTACAAAATGATATTTACCCAGAACTTCAAGAGATACCTTTTCAAAAAGTTAAACGTTATGACCTCGTCGCGATAATTAGAAAGATTGAGACACGCCAAGTAAAAGAACCTGTCAAGAAAGCTTGTAGTTATTTGAACCAAATTTATGACTACGCTGTAGCAATGGGTTATTGCGAATACAATATAGCCCATAGTTTAAATAAAATTGCCGTCAATAACAAAATCAAGAAGAATTACCCTTATTTAAGAGCTGAAGATATATCTGATTTTATGCATAAAGTACAAAAGTTAGACACCCATCCTATCATTAAAAAAGCACTGATGTTCAAATTGCATACGGGCGTGCGAGGGGCTGAATTGTTATTAGCTGAACCTCATCATTTTGATTTAAAAGATAAAATTTGGAGAATTCCAGCTTTACATATTAAGCAGTTCCGACGTAAAGTTATATTAGGCCATGAAATTCCAGATTTTTTAGTTCCACTTTCAGATCAGGCTTTAGAAATTTTAAAAGATGTAATGCAATGGTCATTAGGGGAAAAATACATTTTTGCTAGTCCACGAAAACACAATCAACCAATACATTTCAATACATTAAATATGGCCATACGTAAGATGGGCTATGATAAACACCAATTATCTTCTCATGGATTACGCTCTACTTTCAGCACTATTTTGAATGACTCTGGTTTGTTCCAAGATAATTGGATTGAGTCACAACTTTCGCATATTGATAAGAATCGTACACGTGCAAGCTATAATCATGCTGAATATTTAGCCCAACGAACTGAAATGATGCAATGGTGGGGTAATTACTTAAGTGCTACTAAATAATTAACGCACTTAGTTCTAGTTTGAATTATATGAGAGGTGTATAAATATTAGGTTGAGCACTAACATCAAAAAAATATTGACTCTACTTTAGTAATTGAAAAATAATGATTTTACTAAATAAAATTAACTTTTAATAATGAAATTTGAAATAGACCTCTATTAGAGATCTACTTTTCTTATTCTATAATGCTTAGGCTATTTCATAAACACTATCCGGAAAGAATAAAAGAAAATATTTTTTTATTTCTCCAAAATCATTTAAAGCAGGTTGCTTTTCAATCTGTTGAAATGTCCAAATAAGAACTGCCTGATGGTTATCATAGCAGAAATTGACACCTAGAAAATTAGCCATTCCATAACCTTTGTTGATATTCATTTCTTTAATTAATTGATTTCCTAAGTCTCGTGCTTGTTGGCTGATCAATAACTCATTTGGCATCACGATATGAAGTCTCCACAAAATAATTAGCTGCAGGTTCAAACTTCATATGTAAAAAGTTATAATTTAATTGAAAATAGATGAATGATACTTTCTAAAAGTCATTTTAACCTGCTGTAGGTTAATTTAGCAAAGTATCCTCCATTCAACAATAGAATAATAACTTACAGCAGGTTATTTTTTGTAACTAAATTGATATATGATTACTTGTAAGTTGTCTAGCCTAATGGGCGATCGAAAAATTTTAAAATTAAGTGATGTTGTGCATGCAACAGGTATTAATCGTAATACACTCACAAATATGTATTATGACCGTGCTGTACGCATTGAGTTACCTGTTGCAGATAAATTATGTAAATACTTTAACTGCACGATGAATGAGTTGTTTGAATATATAGAAGACAAAGATTAATTGTAATGAGTTTAAAAAGGTCCTCACTAAGATTTAATCTAGTTTCGATTAAATAACCCCAAAAATATCTATTCATCATATTCTTTATATTGAATTAATTTGAAGAATGAGACTTTTTTAAAAGAAAATGGAGTATGTATTTACCTCTACATTGTACAGCAATTAGAGGTAAGTTCTGCGAAGTGAAAATTACAATATAATTAATTACTAATGACTTCAGTGCAATTTAGCAGTTAATAAATTATCTAAACTATGTACTAAAGAAGCCCAACAACAAAGACTGAGGGCTAATTTATCTTACATGTTTTTATAGATAGTATCTCGCTTATCTACATCAATGACGATGATTACTACTCTTTCATCAATAACATGATACACCAATCTATATCCTGCGGACCTAAGCTTAATTTTGTATAGATCACTAGATCCTCTAAGTTTTTTACTCGGTATCTTTGGATTTTCCAGTATTGCTTCCAACTTATTAATAAATTGTTCAGCTATTTGACGATTTAATTTATCAAACTTTTTAAGCGCTTTTTCCTCGAACTCTAGTTCGTAACTCATCTATAGATACCTTCACAGTTTTGTCAGTATCGACTTGTTCAACTAGCTTTAAAAGTTCCTGATCCTCAATTAAATCCATCATTCTTTCGTACATATCAGCAGGGACACAGTAAAACGCAGGGTTATTCCTATTCAAGATAGCTACAGCTTCACCGAAACCATTTTGTACGACTTCCATTGGATTCTTTTTTAATTCAGAAACACTAGAAACAAATCGACTAAGGATAATGTTATTCATGAGTTTTTTCTCACCATAATTAATATATTAGACCTATTTGTAGCTAACAGATCGGCTCCTCTTATTTACAATTAATCAAATGCTACATAACTTTCATTCATACTAAACAATTAAAAAACCAATTACAAGACCTATTTACTGGTCTTTAAATAGATCATAACAAAATGAAAATTAAAGGATGCAAACGAAAATCTTTCCTTTCTCAAGCTATCTTCTACTTAATTAGATGTTGAGACAAAGAAGAAACCTTTTATAAACTTGGGATAACTATGAATCATATGTGTACTCTATATGGCACAGTTAAAGCCATGCTATACGAATGGGAGATCCTACTAGACCTACCTGGAGCAGCAGAAGCCGTTTATGACATGGAAGTAAAATATAAGCAACAGATGGAGCAGTATTCTTATACCCCATCCATTGCGTTCAATGGTTCTAAAACAGAATGTTATAGCAACTTAATTGATCAACTTCAGAATTTGATCTTTGAAGTTAATAATCAGGGTCCCTAGGGTATGAACAAAAACTGAATAAAATTTAAATTTTTCAATGTCTCGTTCAACTGAGCTAGGAGGAGCTACTATCGATTTTTTCAAATTTTTGACATTACTGTTATTTGGCTTTCGATTCTTTCGGCGCTTTGCCATTTTTATAAACTCCAATAAGAGTTGAATTTTGGCTGCACGAGTGAGAGTTAACAGTAATGAGTCCCAAACGTACAGAATTTTGTAGTTGGGTCATTGAGAGTTGCCTTTTAAGCAGAGATAGAAAGGTTCTTTTGGATGGAAAAGTTTCGTGTAGTTGTAAAGATTACTGTTAAAGTAATTTGTTTTAATCTTTTAAAAATGGAAATCGTATCAGATGCTGCTGTACGTTTTAAGGCACCTGAAATGAGATGGCTTTTGATTATTGCTTATTTGTTAGACCTGAATGTAGAGTAGAACAGCATATCTTCTCATCACCGCTTTTAAAGAATGGGCTGAAGAAGCTAGAGTAACGTGGATATTGAATACTGCATCTTCAGCTCTATCTGCTTATGGAAATACCCCTAAAAGGAGCTTGTCTAGTTTAGAAGGTGTCCATCCTGATCTTGTTAAAGTGGTCAATAGGGCAATTGAATTAACTCAAATAGATTTCACAGTAATCGACCGATTAAGGACTAAAGAACGTCAAGCTCAACTATTAAAAGAAAAAAAGACAATAACTCTTAACTCTACATAGCCGTCACTTAACTGGCAATGCTGTAGACCTAACTGCATGGGTCATTGTAGATGGTAAAGGTACAGTTTCATGGGATTGGAAACATTCCTAGTCATCGCAAAATATGAAACAAGCAGCTACAGAAATCAAAATACCGATTAAATGGGGCGGTGATTTAAAGATGCTCCACACTAACAAGTATCCTAAGTAAAACAACAGCCCTTAGCACATATATGCTGCTAGTGGCATTGTTTTTGTGCCATCTCAATACCGATCTGTTTAGCATAGTGCGATAAGACAATATTGTACCTAAGCAACAGGTTTGCAATATCAAACCATTGATTGGCATCTAAATCGTTAATCTTCGAAATAGGCCTAATTTTGCCGTTCAAAGTTATATTTACATCTGATAAAAATAGAATTTCCATTTCACAAAACTGCTGATTAACGGAAGTATCGTTCATTTTTTTTTATAGCATTTATGCCTTAGAAAACTAAAAGAACACTTATTGTATAGCGCGTAAAAATTGCGATTTTCTTATTCTTCCAGCTTTACATCTTGTACAGAATATTGTACATTTTAATTGTACAGAATATTGTACAAAACTATGTTTTTGCAAACATGAACTCAAACAGCCAATTTTTAATTTAAGTGTCCATATAAAGTATCTATAGCGAATTTATGAGCCAATGTGCCAACCAACTAATGCTAGATCAGTGAAGTGACCATATATATATTGTTTAAGGCTAAATATTTAATTAGGAAGTGCAAAACATGCAAGTATTTACATATACAGATGCACGTAACAATCTAAAATCCGTTTTAGATAAGGTTATTGATGATGCAGATGTAGCAGTAATTACTAGGAAAGAAGGTAGTCATGCCGTTGTTATGGGGCAAGAACACTATGACAGCTTAATGGAAACTTTATATCTTCTTTCATCTCCTAATAATGCTGCTCGTTTAAATGAGTCAATTGCCCAATTACGTGCATCCCGTACTACTGAAAGGGATCTCATCGAAGATGAATCGGACAATTGAGTTTACAGATAACGCTTGGGATGATTATATCTACTGGCAAACGCAGGATAAAAAGGTACTCAAGCGTATAAATGCTTTAATCAAAGAGTGCCTACGAACACCATTTGAAGGAACAGGAAAGCCCGAACCACTTAAGGCGAACCTTTCAGGCTTTTGGAGTCGAAGGATAGATGAAAAGCATAGGTTGGTTTATGAAGTTACGGATGAACGGATTAGCATCGTTCAGTGTCGGTTTCACTACTGAGCAATCAAGCCCTTACTCAACAATGTAAGGGCTTTTTGGTGTTATGAATTACCTTGGCCATACAAAGCAGAGCACACAGCATACAAAATATTCTCGCCTTTTGAGTCAGGTATTACAGGTTCGTATTGAGGTGAACGGAAGATTTGAGAATCTATTAACTTAGTCTTTTTATAAGAATAGTAAGCGAGAAGTCCTAGTTCATTCGTCTTACATTTAACTCCATATTTTAATAATCTGTGATCACCAATACTCAAACCATCTTTAGATAAGTCTGTATGAACAACCATCTTTAGCCAAACTTCCGCTTGTTCCAGTGTTTCATAAGTCTTTACCGTACGGTCTGGGTCTATATAAGTAACAAATTCATCATCTTTACTCCATTCCATCCAATCAGCTTGAGCTATAACAGGAACAGCAATGATTAACCCTAATAATAATTTTTTAAACATGACTTACCCCTCATAAGTTGCTGAATTATAACAGACGATCACACTTAATCACATGAGATTGACGTCCTAATCTTTATGAAATGCCCGCCTTAAAAGCTAGAAAAAATAAAATTCTTGATTTATAAGATACTAGCCAAAACAAATACTTGTATTAAAAATGATGAATATATTATTAGTTAGAAGCCATATCTCAATTATCGAGACTGATAGAGTTGGTTATGGTTGGTCTAAAGTAAACTTTTCAAATTTTTCGACTTTACCTGAAGTAATTAAAGAAATTAAACAACAATATGTTAAAGGCATAGGTAGAAGCACTAATCGTATTAAAAGATTTTTTAATCTGACCGAAGGTGATATCGTGATCGTTCCCTTAGCAAAATCAATTGCTATAGGAATAGTAAGTGGGAAAAAAACTTTTGACTTGAGTCTGACAGATAAAAAAGCCTGTAACCTTATTAACGTAAATTTCTTCAGAACGAATGAAGGTCATATTCTACGAATCCCAAGAAAGTCTCTTACACATGGATTAGAGAGTAGGCTAAAAATACAAGCACATAATACAAACTTAAAAGAGTTCAAAGATGAAATTGAAAGAATTATTGAATCAATAGCATCTAATGGTACATATAAACAAGAAAGTTATCTATTGGAAAAAATAGCAGAGGCTGAGGCTAGTTTTAAGGAGAATCTACTTAAATCTTTGACAACAGGGACAACTTGGTTAGCAGCAGGCGGTGAAGGGCTTGAACTTCTTATCCTTGAGCTTTTAAAAATAGAGGGATATACAGCTAAAAAACAGGCTAAAAACCAAAGTTCTGATATTTCAGATATTGACATAAAAGCTAGCAAAATTGATAGGTTTTCAGAATCAAATTTATTTTTTCAGGTTAAACATCACTGTAATATCTCTAGCAAGCATGGATTAGAACAGCTTATTGCTTATGTTGACACCGATGATATAGAACATGAAAAGTGGTTCATAACTACGGGGAATTTATCTGAGTCTTCAATCCAATATGCAGAGGATCACAACATTAGAGTCATGGTGGGAGATGAGCTAGTTGATTGGATTTATGAAAATATTGGCGATCTCTCAAATGGGACTAGACACAAACTAGGAATTATAGAAATTCCTTTAGTAATACAATGAATTATCCTATAAAAAGAGTTTATTAAGTAATAACTCTGGATAATTCTATGTGAAATCAAAGCTGTAGGTTTCTCTTATTCAGCCCGTTCTCTATATAGGGTGGGATTTTTTTATTAGCAAATAGTCAATCACTGATTCGCATAATTAAAGAGAAAGGATTCGTATTTGAAAATTACGATAAAGTCTGCAAATTATTACGTTCAGCAAATGCATCAATTGACATAGCCTCTATCGTTGAACGACACATCAGTTGTCATTTTCCTAAACGATTAATCTATACTTTAGTATGCTTAACGACATTCGATGACACCTTTCAACGACATGACAGATGTCATTTTCTGAAAACGAACCTCCAAGCTTGTATATTAAAGACTAAGCTTTTGGTAAATAACTCAAAAATTCTGAGTGAGATGCTCGTTGAATGTCCCATCGGTTAGTATAAGAGGGTGGGCGTTCTCGTTCTGCACAAGATGTCATAATTAGACGACGTTTAGCTCTAGAGACTCCAACAAAGAAAGAGCAACGTTCTTCATCCGCTTTTCCCCAAAATGTTTGATCTTCAACACCTAGTAAAATTACGGTATCAAATTCTAAGCCTTTGCTTTTATGGATTGTTAGGATACGAATGGTCTGATCATCCGAGAAACGTTCTAGTGCATTCACTAAATTAGAATCTATTTTAAGAAGTTCTTCTATTCGAGATTTTGTATTCCGTAAAATTTCTTTTAACCGATCTATGGATTCATATTCTGGAGATAAAGCTATTATAGTTTCTTTCCCAATTTGTTCAATGAATTCAGTTATAAAGTGCCACCATCTTGAGTGAGGATCTTCAGATGATTGTTTTGCTATATCTTTTCTGTGTCGTTTAATGAGCTGATCAATGTCGGTTCTAATATTTAGTTGAATATCCTCTTCTTCAAATGGAATTAATAGATTTATCAATCGAACCCATGCTTTAGGTTTACATTGGTTATATAGACAAGATAAATAGTCCACAATAAGTCTTGCGGCAGGTTCCACCGAAATATCCTGCATTTGTTGTTCATTTCTATATGGAATACCTCTCTCTGCGAAAAGGTCCATTAAATGATGTCCATAATATTCAGGTTGTTTTGAAATGAGTATTGCAATTTCGGCTGGAGGTATTTGTTCGCTATTTATCCAAGTTGTGATTAAGTCAGTTAAATACTCAGCTTCCTCTCGGCTATTATCAAATCGAAAATCTAGAGCCTCTCCTTCATCACCTGCAAGTTGGTTATCAGGCATTACAGATGGAGGATCAAGTACACGGATAATTTCATTTTGCATTCTAAGAAGAAGTGGTTTTGATCGAAAGTTTAGATATAAGTTAAGTGAAATAGCATTAAAGTCCAGAGCAAAAGTTGCGAAGATGCCGTCTAATGCACCTGCCCATCCCATAATTTTTTGCTTGATGTCTCCAACCGCTGTTAGGCGTATACAAGTATTCTGGAAAGCTAGTTTAACAAGCTCATATTGTTTATCAGTACAATCTTGAAATTCATCTAAAAAGACGTCGCTATATGTTTGTCGAATGGCATTTCGGGCAATATGCGACTGATTCAAAATTTGTATGGCTAATGGAACTAGATCTTCATAGCTGATTTGGTTTCGAGTACGCCCATTCTTGCGTTCACTAATTTTGTATCCTGCATCTAACGTATCTTCGCCTGTTAAAACTGCTCGAAATTTATCAATAATTCGTTTAGCAAAAGAATGAAAAGTATAACTATCAAATCTAGATGATAGGTCAGTACCACATCGACGATAAACTCGTTCTTTGAGATTTTTACTGGCATCAACTTTGAATGAGATTGCTAGAATGCGTTTAGGATAAGGACATGAATTTGTTCTCAACAAGAAGTCTGCTTTTTGAGCAAGCATTTCTGTTTTTCCTGCTCCAGGCCCAGCAGTTAAGGCGAGACATCTTTCTAACTCTTTTGCCGCTCTTAAAGCATTGGGTTCAAGTATTAAGCCATCTGAAGGTTTCCATATGTCGATAGATATCACTCAGGAAGCTCCTCAAGTTTGCTAATAACAGCATCGGCTAATCGGCCAAAAGACTCAGGTATTCTTCCTAATAAGGTTATGTTATCTAATTGGGCTAATGCATTAATATGGGCAGCTGGTTTACTACCAAGTTTGAAGCATCTATGGTAAGTACTAAACAGTTTTAGTTCATTCTCAGAATATTGTTGTGAATTGACATGGCTTTTACCAAGGACAGATTTAATCGTTCCTTCATCTGGATATTCTTCTTCAACTTCATATGCATTTGGATAAGCTTTTAGCATGGAGAAATCCAAGTCCATTGGGTTTGAAAAAAATATTCCTCGATTTTCTAACTCTGCAAAAAGATCTATTTCCTGATAGAAATGATGGGTGCGGATGGGTGTATCAGTCGTATTCCATTTAGGAAGAGGCCACTCACTTGGAAGTGCTTTTGTAGGTTCAAATTTTATAAGTTGATCATTAACATATTTAATACGGCCCCATCCAGCTCCATAGCGAGCTACATCAAGATCAAGCAAAGTTAGGTATGGAATTTCAAGTGCTGAGAGTAACCGCCAAAAGTGGTTAACATGTCTCCCTCCTAAAGGTGCAATAGTCACTGCAGATTCATCAACCGATGCTTCTTTGGCTTGAAGAATACGTGGTAGTACAATTTCTTCACTGTCACCTTCAACAAGCAAGACTAATCTAGAGAAATATATTTCAGGAAAAGCTTGTACTGCTTCCCGTACAAATTTATGTCCTTCATCTAAACATTCTGGAAGGATAATATTTGTGATTTTGGTACAACGATTAGCTGAAAGTCGTAAATAGCGGATATATTCTGGGGGAATGCGTTTGATCATAGAAGGTGCATGTGTAGCAATTAGGGCTTGAGCATCTCCTTTACCAAGGACTGAATTGATGGCATTTACAATCCTACCAAGATAGTGAGGAGATAGACTATTTTCAGGTTCTTCCAAAGCAATCAATGTAAAAGCAGGGGGGCGAAGTTTAATAGCATTAAAGGATTTATCTTCCTCTGCCAATACTGAACGGCCAATAGATTGAGATGACAATACTAGTGACAAATAAAGCATCGATTTCTGACCATCGCTCAGTCTTGAAAAGTCGACAAGGTTTTCGTCATGGCCAGGAGAGAATGAGATGGACATATGTCTTAGAAGTGCTTCAATCTCAGATGCTACGAATGTAATTTTCGGGTCGGTAAAGAAGTTACCTTTATGCAGTTTTTCCCATATCTTTTTTAAATTGGTACTGAATGCATCAATAGATAAATTAGCTTTGAGGTTATCGCTTATTTGATTGGTTAAATCCCTAATTGTGTTTCGTTCATTTTCCCAATTAATAGCTCGTAGCATGCGACCTAATAAAGCATTGGTACTATAAGCAATATGATCAGCTGGATCCCTTTGAGCTGGTAAATAGTGAACGTGAATATGGTTACGTTCGGTTCTAGGAACTGTTGAGGTATTGAGAGGTGTACCATCTGGGTTAATATCAAGTACATATACAAACTCTTCCTCAATGTCTCCATCAATCCCCATTGTTGCATTTAATCGAAAGCGAACTCGAGGAATACCATTTTGATCATCTAGACGCATATGCCCAAAGTGAGGCGCAACTGTAAAGTTATCTGTATCATTTACTAGTTCTGGAAAAGTAAAGTTTGCTTCAATCCATAATTTTCTTTCATCTGGTGGAGTTTCTTCATCATGCGGAACGTGAAAATCTGATCGAATAATACGACGTAAAGAAGGGTCAAATGCAAATAGCCGGCATAAAGCTTGTAATAAAGCTGTCTTTCCAGAGCCATTTGGACCAATTAGATATGTAATTTGTTCAAGCGAGAGTTCTGTGGAACTTTCACCAAAAGATTGAAAATTTGATAGACGAAGACTTTGTAACTGCAAGGAAATGCACTCCCTTAAATTTATACTCTTTGTTCTAATACATTGATCGCTAATATTCATAGTAAATCAAATGTTTATAAAGTGTACAATATGTTTATATGATGTTAGGTGAAAAGTTGAAGAGGGTGATTTCTGTGTTTGGATATAATTTTAATGCCAGCAATATTATTAGATCTATTAGGCTTTGTTGCACAAACCTATCTATAAAGGCTTATTCGGCAATATAATTTGCAAATGAATAAGCCTACACCCAAAATTTATCGTACAACCAATTGGTCTTCTTATAACAGTGCATTAATAAATCGAGGAAATCTCTCAATTTGGTTTGATACTAAGACTCAATGGTATGCGCAACCAGAAGGCAAGCATGGTCGAAATCAAACTTATTCTGACGCAGCCATCCAATGCTGCTTAATGATTAAATCTCTATTTCGATTGTCTTTACGCATGGTCACAGGCTTTGTTCAAAGTATCATTAAACTTTACGGATTAGATTGGACAGCACCGGATTATTCAACCATTTGTAGAAGACAAAAGCATATTGATATTCAAATTAGCTATGAAAAGAGTTGCAATAGACTGCATCTACTCGTCGATTCCACTGGCTTGAAGTTCTTAGGTGAAGGTGAATGGAAACGTAAGAAACATCAACCTGAATATCGTCGCCAATGGCGTAAACTACATATTGGGATAGATTCTAAAACCCTACAAATACGAGCAGTTCAGCTTACAACCAATAACGTGAGTGATTCGCAAGTCCTTGTTGATTTACTAGATCAAATTCCGTTGAATGAACAAATTGATTCAGTCTATACAGATGGGGCTTATGATACAAAATAATGCCGTCAGGTCATTGCAGATCGGCAAGCACATGCAGTGATTCCTCCTAGACAAAATGCGAAGCCTTGGAAAGATACAAAGACCAGTTCGCTAGAGCAAAATGAATTACTACGAACAGTTAAACGTTTCGGCAGGACACTATGGAAAAAATGGGCAGGCTATCATCGCCGAAGTTAGGTCGAAACCAAGATGCATTGCATCAAGTTATTAGGCGATAAACTCAGTGCAAGGAGTTTTGATAGTCAGGTCAATGAAATCCATGCACGCGCAGCCGTGTTAAATAAATTTACAGAATTAGGCAGACCTCATACCCAAGTTGTCACTTAAATTTTAGCAACTTAGGAAAACTCTGCCGTCAAAGGCTTTATGCAACAAAGCCCTTTGAATGTACAAAATAAAAATGAGCATCAGGAAACGAGACTGATGCAAGAAGAAAATAAAAAGTTAGTTAGTCGGATAGTAGCATTGGAATCAGAATTAAAAGAACTTCAGAATTATTAATGTCGGAGCAAACAGGTGCTTTATTTTGATGTGTTATTAAAGAAAATTAAAAATTCATTAGGGTCTGTTGACATTTACTGTTCATAATTAACCCTATAAAGGTAGCCATAAAAATATACAGGCTAAAGCAACAGAACTTTGATAATTTCTTTTGAGCTTGTCATATCGAGTAGCTATTCCTCTAAATTGCTTTAATCTACAAAACATATTTTCAACTAAATGCCTGATTTTATATAAATACCAGTCCATATGGTCATTGTTCGATTGGCTATTTGTTTTCTTTGGTATATTCGCTTTAGTCCCTGTTTTCCTGATCTGTTCACGCAGTGGTTCTGAATCATAGCCTTTATCTGCACATACCACTTTTGTCTCTTTTAAATCTAATGTTGATATTAAATCAGGTGCAACTTTAACATCATGTGTGGTTCCATCGGTAATCATGAAATCAATAGGATTGCCATGTGCATCAACAATCAAATGTATTTTTGAGGAGTTTCCTCCTACACTTTTAGAAATAGATTGATTCGCTATGCCGGCAGAATGTTGATGAGCACGTACATGAGAGCCATCAATAAAAATCCACTCCATATCGGGGCATGAGGCTAGTAATTTGAATAATCTAAGTAACTTACCGCTGCTTGACCAACGATTAAAACGTTTGAAAATAGAGTTTGAATGACCAAAACAACAAGGAATATCTCGCCACGGACAGCCTGTTCTAATTCTATAGAGAATAGCTTCAATAAAATTGCGTAAATTTGAGTTGTGGTGAATGGATAAATTACGCAGAATAACTTTCAACTTTTGCCAGTGTTGATCTGTCAGCATGGTACGAGGCATAGCGAATGGTAAAATTGGGTTTGGCGATTTGATTTTACTACTTCGCTATTTTTTAAGCTAAAAGTGTCAACACACCCTAATTAAAAATATAATAAGGGGGGGATTTTATTTTTAACTTTTAACTTCGGTTATTTATTGGAGGATTACCTAATTATTATCGTCATTTTGTTGTTTAAGTAGGCTTTGTTGCATAAAGCTCTTAAAGATAGAGTTCTCTAAGCATCTCAAATTTAAGTGACAACTTGGGTATGAGGTCTGCCTAATTCTGTAAATTTATTTAACACGGCTGCGCGTGCATGGATTTCATTGACCTGACTATCAAAACTCCTTGCACTGAGTTTATCGCCTAATAACTTGATGCAATGCATCTTGGTTTCGACCTAACTTCGGCGATGATAGCCTGCCCATTTTTTCCATAGTGTCCTGCCGAAACGTTTAACTGTTCGTAGTAATTCATTTTGCTCTAGCGAACTGGTCTTTGTATCTTTCCAAGGCTTCGCATTTTGTCTAGGAGGAATCACTGCATGTGCTTGCCGATCTGCAATGACCTGACGGCATTATTTTGTATCATAAGCCCCATCTGTATAGACTGAATCAATTTGTTCATTCAACGGAATTTGATCTAGTAAATCAACAAGGACTTGCGAATCACTCACGTTATTGGTTGTAAGCTGAACTGCTCGTATTTGTAGGGTTTTAGAATCTATCCCAATATGTAGTTTACGCCATTGGCGACGATATTCAGGTTGATGTTTCTTACGTTTCCATTCACCTTCACCTAAGAACTTCAAGCCAGTGGAATCGACGAGTAGATGCAGTCTATTGCAACTCTTTTCATAGCTAATTTGAATATCAATATGCTTTTGTCTTCTACAAATGGTTGAATAATCCGGTGCTGTCCAATCTAATCCGTAAAGTTTAATGATACTTTGAACAAAGCCTGTGACCATGCGTAAAGACAATCGAAATAGAGATTTAATCATTAAGCAGCATTGGATGGCTGCGTCAGAATAAGTTTGATTTCGACCATGCTTGCCTTCTGGTTGCGCATACCATTGAGTCTTAGTATCAAACCAAATTGAGAGATTTCCTCGATTTATTAATGCACTGTTATAAGAAGACCAATTGGTTGTACGATAAATTTTGGGTGTAGGCTTATTCATTTGCAAATTATATTGCCGAATAAGCCTTTATAGATAGGTTTGTGCAACAAAGCCCAACTGATGTGTCGTTCAACGTCTATTCCACAAATTTCTCCGTCTTACCATATATACTTCGTATAATCTTAATTATGTTAAATCCGATACACCTAACTACACCATGAAGTTCCTTAGATTTCAAAGTAGCCTTGAAGTTCTGCATACCATTGTGTCTTTGAATCGAACTAAATGGCAATATTCCCACGATTAATGAGAGCTCGATTATATGCGGGCCAATTGGTTGTGCGGTAGATTTTCTGTGTAGGCTTCTTCATTTGAAAATTATATCGCTGAAAAAGTCGTTACAGATAGCTTTGTGCAACAAAGCCCTTAGTTGAAAAAAACTTTTAGATTTCATGCTGACACACCACCTAAAACAAAAAAATATCTGATTGATTTTACAGGCTTTTAATTTAAGGTTTTATTCTACCCACTCGCAATATCAACGTTTAGTATCACGACTCACTAACTCATTAACTAAATATGGAGCAGTACGGCTATCTTGATTTTCTGTTATTTGTTTTGGTGTTCCTGCCACAACAATATTCCCACCAGCATTTCCAGCACCTGGTCCCACATCAATCACCCAATCTGCTTGTGCAACGGCACGCATATCATGCTCAATCATAACCACGGTATTACCCGCATCGACTAATCGCTGCAATTGAACTAACAATCGATCTACATCTGATGGATGCAAACCTGTAGTTGGCTCATCAAGTATATACAGTGTATTTCCACGCTGATTGCGTTGCAGCTCGGTCGCCAATTTAATACGTTGCGCTTCTCCACCAGATAGTTCAGTCGCTGGTTGCCCTAAACGTAAATAACCTAGGCCAATTTCCTTTAATAATTGTAGTGAACGAGCAATCGAGACCTCTCCATCAAAAAAATCACGTGCTTCATTGACGGTCATTCCTAATACTTCAGCAATATTACGTCCATTCCAGCGAATTTTCAGAGTGTCATCATTATATCGAGCACCATGACATGTCGGACAAGGGGCATATACACTTGGCATAAACAATAATTCTACACTGACAAAGCCTTCACCTTCACAAGTTTCACATCGCCCTTTAGCCACATTAAACGAAAAACGTCCAGCATCATAATGAGCTTGGCGAGCTTCAGGAGTCCCAGCAAATAACTTTCTAACATGATCAAATAAACCCGTATAAGTTGCCAGATTAGAACGTGGAGTACGGCCAATTGGTTTTTGATCAACCTGTACCAGACGCTGTATAGCCTCCACATCACCAGCCAGAGAACCCTGTGTAACCTCGGTAACCAACATTCCTTCATTTAAAGGATTATTTTCATTATTGTTTTCAGTTTCAGATTCATTGCCTAAATATGAAAGTACTAACTCGGGTAAAGCTTGAGAAACGAGACTAGATTTACCTGAACCTGAAATACCTGTAACTGCTGTAAGTACACCAAGAGGTATACGAGCATCAATATTATGCAGGTTATGTCGGTAAATATTGTTAAGTTCAAGCCAACCAGAGGGTGTACGTCCATAACTTTGAGTAACTGGGATTTTATTAAATAAATAACTTGCAGTACGTGAAGCTGAAATCTCACTTAAACCCTGAGGTACTCCACTATATAAAATATTACCACCTTGCTCTCCTGCATCTGGTCCAACATCCACTAACCATTGAGCACGACGCATGAGCTCTAAATCATGCTCTACAACAAATACGGAGTTTCCAGCGTCTCTTAATTTATCGAGAGAATCATATAATGAGTGACTATCTGAAGGATGTAATCCAGCAGACGGTTCATCCAGTACATAAACTACACCAAATAGCATAGAACTTAATTGTGTTGCTAAACGCAAACGTTGTAACTCTCCCGCTGAAAGAGTCGGTGTGGCTCTATCTAATGTTAGATAACCAAGACCTAACTGGCGTAATTGATTTAAACGCCCCACCACACCATTTGCTAAACGCTGGGCAGCAATTTTCTTTTCATCTGAAAGTGCTGACGTACGTCTTACATCTGGAGATACAGAATGCACAGCTCTACCTGTTGTTGCTCGTTCAGATCTATCAAGTTGGGTTACTTTATTATTAGTCTTTTCTCCAGCATCATGAGCGTCGAAATTGCCAAGAACAATGGGCTCAAGCAGGCAAGTTAACTTATCCAAAGAAAGTTGCATAAACTCACCAATATCTACTCCAGCAAAGGTAATAGATAAGGCTTCTGGTTTAAGGCGTTTACCATGACAGGAAGGGCATATTTTTCCTTCCATAAAACGTGAAACACGTTTTTTCATCAACGTACTTTGGGTATTAGCAAAAGTATGAAGGACATAGCGACGAGCACCAGTGAAAGTGCCCATATAGCTGGGTTCTAGTTTACGTTTAAGTGCAGATTGAGTCTCAGCGGGGCTTAAACCAGCATAGACAGGAACTGTTGGGGTTTCTTCAGTAAATAAAATCCAGTCTCTATCCGATTGCGGTAAATCTTTCCATGGTCGATCAACATCATACCCTAGGGTTACTAGGATATCGCGTAAGTTTTGCCCGTGCCAAGCAGGTGGCCATGATGCGATAGCTCTCTCACGAATACTGAGTGTTGGGTCAGGAACCATTGTCGATTCTGTAACTTCATAAATGTGACCTAAACCATGACAGGTAGGACAAGCACCTTGAGGAGTGTTCGGTGAAAAGTCCTCGGCATATAACATTGGCTGATCGGCAGGATATGCACCAGCACGCGAATAAATCATTCGCACGAGACTTGATAAAGTTGTTACACTTCCAACAGAAGAACGGGTATTACTTGCACCACGTTGTTGTTGCAATGCTACTGCTGGTGGTAGACCATCAATAGCATCAACATCTGGTACTCCGGCCTGATCTATTAAGCGTCTTGCATAAGGTGCAACAGATTCGAAATATCTTCTTTGTGCTTCAGCAAAAATAGTTCCAAAAGCAAGTGATGATTTTCCTGAACCCGATACACCTGAGAAAACAACAAGTGCATTTCTTGGGATAGAAACATCTACATCCTTAAGGTTATGCTCACGTGCACCTCGAACTTCAATACAATTATTAGATAAAGTAATGTTATTGTGTTCACCAAAAGAATGTATTTTCATGTTTCTACGAGCCTGTAAATTATTTTGTGTAAGTCCCATTTTTTATATATGATCTTTTAATCGATCATCGAACTGAATCGTAAAACAATTCATTGCTAAACTAATACATTTAAATATGGCTGTCATTTGGTTTAAATCTTCAGGAGTTTTTAAACCTTTACCTAATTCAGCTGTCATACTTTTGATTGTAGCTTCATCCATGTGAAGTACCTCTTTATTGGATGAGTTGATTAACTCTGTTTATCCTAATGAGGCTTATAATACAAAATTACTGCCGATAAGTGATTTCAGATCAACAAGCAAAGAGGTTCTATAAAAACAATGAATTATTAAAATTTTATCCTAAATTTGAATCAATTAAGGAGCTCTAATCTTTGTGCAACAAAGCCCTTTGTTTCATAACAATGGATAGAGGAAT
This sequence comes from Acinetobacter sp. CAU_H_S170_2, assembly GCF_058890445.1. Lineage (NCBI taxonomy): Bacteria > Pseudomonadati > Pseudomonadota > Gammaproteobacteria > Moraxellales > Moraxellaceae > Acinetobacter > Acinetobacter sp. CAU_H_S170_2. The sequence goes on along the minus strand of NZ_JBZYAE010000002.1, from coordinate 55,289 downwards.
CTGGTCTTTCTTACTCTCATCAATAGTAATATGTTGTATGAAACCTGCTAACCATAACAGAAACTCATCTTCATTTGAGATTCGAGGAATTAGGGTTAAATCCAACCTTTTAATACCCTCAATTTTATTCTCATCATCAAAAATGGTCGCACAAATTTCATGATCAACTTTTAAATTACTTGAGTGGGTATACTCTCTAACTTTGAGGATTATCAATGTGAAAAGGCCTTTTTGATCCCTTTCAATACCAACCTCTTCCTTAATGTCTTTTATGACTTTTTCAGCCAGAGCTAGATATTGTGGCATGATAATTTCCTTTATATAAATCATACCTAAACTATTATGTGAATAAATAATCAATAATTAATTACTCGTTTGTTACGTAAACGAAACTTCCAGTAAATATTGTAAATTCATAATTACACTAAAATTTAACCAGTTTACATATTCTATCCATATTGTGATGTAGTTATATCTTGCAATAAAAAACCACCCGAAGGTGGTTTAACTAAACATCATGGACATCTGTCCAAACTCATAAATGAGTAATGTGAGACCAAATGCTGAGGCTGAAAATACGAGTACTTCTTGCGAGGTCATATCCATCTCCTTCAATTGTTCTATTTAATCCTCTAATCATTAAGAAGGCATTTGACTCTAAATGCAAACGATTATCACAAATTTTAGGGATTGACTTGTAAGAGATTTTATAAAAGTAACTGTGACGTTAATTAAGTGTATAAAGTTGTATAACAACATCCATAAGAGAAAAAAACCTCCGCGAATAATAGATATCGAACGGGGTCTTTTATGTCTGATCCGTTTTAAAAAAATAGAGGCTTAGAACTCTCTTAAGATGGATTGCTTAAAAATTTACGCATCTGTCTATGTCTTCTAGTGAGACCTAGTACCTCTTTACGCTTAATAATTTCATCTTCAGTAAAAGGCAGATGATTGATAAGCTGCTCAATCACCATAAAACTATTTTCAATTAAGAAACTATCTTGCTCTATTGTCCAATTTGAGGTTATATGCTCAGATTTTTTAGACTGTCTTTTCATAAAAAGAAATTATACCTATTCATAAGGACTCTTGACTTTCTTCAAGCACTCTCGGCATACACAAATTTCTTTTTGGTCATTGGTGTAATCAATCTCTCTAGCACCATGAAGGCCAAATATACACATTAATAATCTGATCATCTTATTTCTCCTTTAAGTACTTAAAAGCTATATATCTTAGGCATCTATATTTATATGAATCCCTGTAAGACAGCATTTCGAACAACTTTATCGAAGTTTGAATGAAATGAATTTTCAGTAGTGTGACTCTTTAACAATAAACAGAAACTTGCTACCGCACCTATGCTCACCAAAGTTAAGAATTTCATCTTTAATTCCATCCATGTAGAACTTTTGATTCAAACATATCACTGTGATTTGTATTTATCTAACCGCCTTATGATGAATTACTGTTCATAATGTAACCACATTATTATTTATGTAATTGAATTTGTTAAACAATGAAACAATTCGTATTAAATTACACTGATTTATTACAACTTATAAATTTAAAGCTTTATGTGCCCATTTCAGAAATTTATCTTTATCGTTGAAATTAGGGACATTCAATAAATTGATATAGGAAACTTCACCAAAGTTTCCTGAGATTTTATTTGATTCAAGAATTGTAAAATCTTCTTCTCGCCCTACATGTACTTCCCGAAAAAACTCCGTAACTTTCCGATCAAGGTTTAGTGAGGTAAACGCCTCTCTTTCAACTAAAAAGTCATAGATCTGGCTAATCACATGTAGTTCAAATTTTCTATTCATTTTTTCCGTTCTCATAATTATTTTAACAATTGGTTCAATTTAAACTAATTTCTTTTACGGATAAAGACAATAAAAAACTTACTATCAGGGACAGTTAAATAGATTTTCGCTTAGTCTTTGCCAGTAAGATCTCTATACGTTGAGTAACTTCCAATAATTTAAGCTCAGCATCACGCCAAAAATAATAGACGTCACCATGTATGACATACATTTGCTTAATGTAGTTTGCTGCTTTTGTCTTGTTTACTTTTTTAGCATTAAAACATGGTTTATCAAGCACTATTACCCTGCCATCTAAATCACCACCGATATAAATATTCATTTCTATTCTTCTTGTTGTAAGTAATGATTAAAATATATCACAACAAAAAAGCGCAATTATTTGAACGCACTTTATCGACTAAGCATCTGATAAAAAATTAAAATTTATACCAATACAATTTAAGTTAAGCTCCTATTAAAAAAGCCCTACATTTCTGTAAGGCTTTTCCCCTTGGTCTTTTGCGCCGAAACAAGGAATCGTTGTTTTTATTTACAACAAAATAATTAAATCATTAATCGAATAAAAAATGAAGAAAAAAAACCTGCAACTTGGGGAAGGTGCAGGTATAAACTGATATTAACTATCATGGAGAACTTAATACCAACTAATATACTTGGTTTATATTGAGACCTCATTCACATTTTATTCCAAATTATCTAGCAACAAAAAAAGCCCATCAAATGATGAGCTTTTTACGGTAATTAAGTGAATTTCCATATGTACGTCCACTATAGCAGAAATATGCCATATACCTTGATCAGGGTCAAGTGAGCATATTCTCAATTTGCACTTCTAGCTTTGCTTTAATACTATTCATCTAAGCACTTCAAATAATTGATCTAATGTCTGAACCTCAGTTTTCTCTCAGTGATTATCTATCAACCGTACAGGAAGTAATTCAAATTACTTTCAATGAGCCTGTATGGGTGAAAGCTGAGATCCGTAATCTAAATATTAAGGGCGGACATTACTATCTTGAGTTAGCTGAAAAGGATGAAAGTACCGACAAAGTTATAGCGAGTTGTAAAGGAACCATCTGGAAATTTACAGCTCAGAAAATGGTGCTTAAGTTTGAAAGGGAAAGCGGTGTAGAGCTTTCAAAAGATTTAAATGTCCTGGTAAAAGTCAGAGCCAAGTTTGATCCACAGTATGGCTTTTCAGTTAATGTTGAAGATATTGATTCAAGCTATACCCTTGGAGACATTGCACGGCGTTATCAACAAATATTAGAAAGACTAACCACTGAAGGTCTGTTAAATAAAAATAAGCTCATTCCTACTCCGTTTGATATTCAGAATGTCCTGGTAATTGCTCCTGAGAATGCGGCAGGTTTAGGTGACTTCAAAAAAGATGCTGATGCTTTAGAAAAATCTGGTGTATGTCATTTCAAATACTATTCAGCCACATTTCAAGGGAACACGGCAGCACAGAGTATCATCACTTCTCTAAGTAATGGTCTGAGACAATGGGCTACCGATTTCAATATCCCACCTGATCTCATTGTGATTATCCGCGGCGGTGGTGCTGTGAACGACCTTGCCTATTTAAATGATTACGAACTGGCAGCATTGTTGGCTAAACGAACTGTTCCGATTTGGGTCGGCATTGGTCACGAGAAAGACCGCACAATACTAGATGAAGTTGCAAACCGTTCATTTGATACACCAAGTAAAGTGATTGGTGGTATTCGTAATCTTATCGCTGAACGGACGCAGGACGTCTTAGATTCATTCCAAACCATAAAGCTCTTATCTCAACATCAAATCACGGCGTACCAAAGTCAAAATGATCAATACATGAGAGTGATTAAGACGCTTGCACATGGGCAAATCAATGAAGCTAATAAAAGCGTAGATTTGCTGCGAAGCACCCTGCATTACTTAGCCCAGCAACAGATCAAACTGGCAACGAATCAAGTCGAATCACTGATGCGTGAAACCTTAATTCAGAATCCAAGAAACGTGATGGCTAAAGGCTACGGAATTGTTCGTAGTGAAGGAAAAGCTATTCGCTCTATTCAACAAATCTCAGGTGATAACATCCAGGTCGAATTACTGGATGGTACCATTCAAGCAAATGTAACGAAGGTATATAGGAATGAGTAAAAAAGAACTCTCTTTCAAGAAAGGTTATGAAGTCCTTAAAAAGAATGCTGAACTATTGGAATCACAGGAAGAGCCCGACATCGACAATTTAATGAAAATCGTTGAAGAGTCTATGGTGGCATACAAAGCCTGTAAAACACGTGTTGATGCTGTACAACAAGCTTTGAATGAGACATTTAAGGAATAATAAGTGGTGGTGTTTCAAAAAGTATACTGAAAAAAACAATATGGCTTTTGATAAAATAGAGGTATGAAAATAACGCTACAAATCAAATGTCCTACCTGTCTAAGTAGCAATATAAAGAGAAATGGCATCAAAGTAGATGGGAAACAAAACCATCAGTGCAAAGATTGCAAACGTCAGTTTATTGGTGATCATGCATTAAGCTATCAAGGGTGTAACTCAGGTATTACCGGCAAGATCTTACATTTAATGGTGAGAGGAAGCGGTGTAAGAGATATTGCTGAAGTCGAGCGTATCAGCATTGGCAAGGTATTACGAACCTTAAGTGAATCGATCTATCAGATTCGGCCTAAACAAAGCCACTACGAATGTCTTGAAGTCGATGAACTTTGGACTTTTGTAGGGAATAAGCAAAATAAACAATGGCTTATTTATGCCTACTATCGAGAATCTGGAGAAATTCTTGCTTATGTTTGGGGTAAGCGGGATTTAGCAACGGTTCAACGTCTTAAAGCTAGACTTAAAAAGCTTGGGGTTCAATATGCTCGAATTGCGAGTGATCACTGGGATAGTTTTATCACAGCATTTCAATGTTGCAAGCAAGTGATCGGTAAGTTTTTTACCGTCGGTATTGAAGGTAACAATTGTAGAACTCGTCATCGAATCAGGCGTGGATTCAGGAGAAGTTGCAACTTTTCTAAAAAGCTCGAAAATCATTTTAAAGCCTTTGATTTGACTTTCTTTTACCTTAATAACGGATTTGTTTAACGCCAGCATACTTTTTGAAACACCACCTAATAAGTTAATAATATGGGAAAATTTTATTTTACTTTTTGGTCTACATTAGATGAAATAAGGATTTGATCATTAAACAACATTGAATAGCGGTGTCAGAGTAAGTTTGATTTCGACCATGCTTGCCTTGTGATTGTGCATACACTAGGTCTTTGGATCGAACCAAATGGCAATATTCCCACGATTAATGAGAGCTCGGTTATTGGTGGACCAATTCACTGTACGATAGATTTTAGGTACAGGCTTCTTCATTTGGAATTTATATTGTTGAAAAATATTCAAGAAGAAATTTATGCAATAAAGCGACTTCAACTTATACATCTTTGTGTAACAAAGCCATAATAAATATAAAAAATGAATTCTTATTAAACATGTAAGAAAGGTTTACGATGTATTATAAGCATTAATAATGTAAATTACGTTCTGCTTGTGTTTGCTTATTGACAACTTAAGTATTATAAAAAAAATATCGACCTATAATAAAATATAATTGCAATATGAGATATTAAAATTGAGAAATATAATAGATGAATCAATTCTACAATTAGAATACTTGAACTCTTTAATAGATAAGTTTAGTTCAAATTACAATAAGCCATGTCTATTCTTAGATATAGATGGAACTTTATCTGATTTTCAACTAGATCCTACTGACAGTTATATTCCGACTAAGACTTTAAATATTTTAAGACAAATTATTTCAAAGAAGATTCCTGTTATAGCTGTGACAGGACGAGATATTGATTCTGCACGTAAATTATTTGAATCCCTTGATCTTCCAATTGCTGCATTGCATGGATTAGAAATATATCTAGGAAATGAAAAAGAATTACGTACCCCAAAGCGTTTCTTAGAAATTTCAACTATCTACAAAATTTTAGCTCGAGCATGTATCGCCTATCCGAGTTTACTGATTGAAAACAAGAAATCATCAATTGCATTGCATTATAGGAAAGCTCCAGAGCTAGAAGATATAGCAAAAAAAATAATATTAGAAGGTCAAAAGGTATTCCCCAACCTAAGATTAATTCAAGGGAAATTCGTTTATGAATTAATACCCGCTCAAGCCAATAAAGGCTTAGCAATCAAGGAAGTTTTAGCTCATTTAAACCAGTATGAGGTTTACACACCAATTTTCATTGGCGATGACGTCACGGACGAAGATGGTTTTTATTTTGTGAATCAGGTGGAAGATGGCATCTCAATCAAAGTCGGTCAAGGGCTTACCTATGCCAAATACCAGCTTAAAGACACAAAGCAAGTACATAATTTTTTGGAATTATTTTTAGAACACATTCGAAACCATGACCATAATGTTAAGGGTAACAACAACTTAGATGGAGAGAAAACATGTCTAAATTAATTATTTTATCGAATCGAGTCAGTATTCCCAATGGGCAAAAAACTACAGCAGGTGGGCTTGCAGTCGCTATACAAGATGCATTAGATGATATTGGTGGTATATGGCTCGGATGGAATGGCGAACGAGTTCATAAGCAAGAGGAAGTACATTTTAATATTCTTCGGAAGGATAAAGTTGAATACGTCACCTGCCCTTTAACAAATTCTCAATATTCAGATTATTATGCAGGGTTTGCCAATAATTCACTTTGGCCTGCCATGCATTATCGTTCAGACCTGATTGAGTTTAAAACATCAGAATACGAAGGATATCAAAAAGTAAATTCTTTATTCGCTCAAAAACTTGCCGAAATTGCAGATCCAGACGATACCATTTGGGTTCATGATTATCATTTTTTAAGTGTGGCGAAATATTGCCGTGAACTCGGTATGCAGAATAAAATTGGATTTTTCCTGCACATTCCTTTTGCACCTTTATTTATCTGGCAAAAAATTCCATGTGCTCAACAATTGATTGAGGATCTATGCCAATACGATGTGGTGGGGCTACAAACAGATAAAGATCAAAAAGTGTGTATGCAAGTATGCACATCTTTATTGAACGCACAGAAAATTCAACAAACTTTGTTAAGCTACCATCAACGTTTAACCATAATTAAATGCTACCCAATTGGTGTAAATCCAACAGCGATTCAAAAAGCGGCCCATAAGTTTATTGATGTACAAGACTTCCTTACCCGTCCAGTAGAGCTGAATGCTGCAAAAACTATTATCGGCGTAGATCGGATTGATTATTCAAAAGGTTTACTGGAACGCTTTTTGTCCTATGCAGAGTTCTTAGAGAAATATCCTGAGTATCAGCAGCATATTCAACATTTACAAATTGCTTGCCCATGTCGTTTGGAAGTTCCAGCTTATCAACGTTTATTTGAGCGTTTCAAGATTAAGATCGAGATGATTAATCAGGAATTTGCACAGGAAGAGTGGCAACCTGTGGAATGTATTTATGATGCAATAAAACATCATCATTTGATGCAAATCTATCGTCAAGCCGATGTGTGCTGGATCAGTTCAATACGAGACGGGATGAATCTGGTCGCGAAAGAATATATTGCCGCGCAAAATCCATCCAATCCTGGTGTACTTATTCTATCCAAATATGCAGGTGCTGCAGAGCATATGTCAGAAGCACTTCTGGTTGATCCCACCGACAAAATGGCGATGGTCAATGCCTTAAAAAAAGCACTGGAAATGCCACGACATGAACGTATTTCACGCTACAAACAACTAATGAAAGGTTTAAAAAATTTTGATATTAATGACTGGCGCAATGCATTTCTTAACGACTTACAGAACAAAACCGCTATGCAGGATTTCAGATTCCTGGGAATGCGTAACGTTAACCCTATTTATCAAAATTTATAGTACTTCGATTTGTAAGGAACTGGCAATAATATCCAGTATTGCCAGTTCAATTTACTATGATGCTTATTTCACATAAGTAAACCGATTTAAAGCCACAATCAATAATAATAGACCAGATAACGCCATAAATACTGTCTTTAGACCAATCAGCTCACCAATCATTCCAATGAAAGCAGGTCCAACCAGAATACCTGTATAAGCCAAAGTCGAAACACAGGACAGTGCAACTGCGCTCGGCATCACCGTCTGACGTCCAGCACGGGAAAACATGATCGGGACGATGTTAGAACAACCTGTCCCAACCAGTGTATAACCCACTAAAACCAGCCACCAATGAGGCGCGATACTGACCAAAGCTAAACCTAAAGTTGCACAAATCGCGCTATAGGTTAAAAGCTTTTTTTCACCAAAATAACGGATCAGATAATGGCCCGTAAAACGTCCTGTGGTCATGGCAATCGCGAAGAAGGTATACGCCAATCCCGCAAAAGCGGTATTAACTCCATATTGTTGCGTTAAATAAATACCACTCCAGTCCATCGCAGCGCCTTCCGTCATGAAAATGATGAAGCAGGCAATACCAATTAATATAATCAAAGGTTGTGGCAGGCGCTGGCGTATCGAATTTTTCACTTTCGAGGATGCTTCAAGACTGGTGTTTTCTACAGATTTTATGCTGTATGGCACTGAAAGAAAAATAATAATTACCAACAGTAAACTCACAGCAAATGCGCTCATAACAGACGAAATACTTAAAGCAAGCAATGCAGTAATCGTCAGTACCCCAGCTAATCCGCCTAGACTCGCCATACCATGAAAGCCAGACATCAATGATTTTAAGCTATTTTTCTCAACCACTACGGCCTGAATATTGAGTGCAACGCCCAGACTTCCCGCTGCTGTACCAAATAAGAATAAGGTGATCGCCATCATTAACGGCGTGGTCCATAAGCTTAGGCTTGGCAATAAAACGGCAAGCAAGAGTAAAGCGAAACCGATCGGCACACGACAACCAATACGCTGAACAATTTTACCTGTTGCAGGCATAGCTAGCATTGCACCTAAGCCGCTGCATAATAGCAACAAACCAAAATCGGCATGATTAAAATGCAAACGTTGCTGGGCAAAAGGAATCAGCGGCGCCCATGCAGCCGTGGCGAAACCAAGACCGAAAAAGCTAAAACGAGTTGAAAGACGTTGAGCACTTAATTGAATTTCAGGATCAATAAGAGCAGTTCTGGAAAAAAGGATCATTTAATACCATCCACACAAATTAACTCAGAGCGTCCATCTCGGATAAATCGCCATAGAAAAACCTCTGCTAATCTATAGAGAAGTTCTATAAATCCACAGAGGCTTTTATGACGAAATTATACACAAAACCAATCTAAAAACAGTATTTTTTACAAAAATAAAATTTATATATATCAATAACTTATTATTACTTATCCAAATAAAATTAAAGCATTTATTTTTAACACTTTTTCTTCTTAGCTTTTCAATTTAATTAGGCAAAGATATGAATTTACTTAAATTTTGTAAAGATGACAGAATTAAATAGCTCATTTATAAAGCTGAATAATATATGTCACCCGCTAAAGCTGTGGATTAACTTTCTCTCTCGAATTAGGTCAATTTTATAAATGTTTTAAAAAGTACGATAAACCTTCAGGTGCACGTCCATTTAATCGACTGCTAGTGGTGACGCGAACCAAATTGCTCCAAGTGATTTTGCAACATTGCTTAATAAATTTTTCAATTAATGAGACATCCTCATGACAAGGAATAGGTTCAAAGCCTCCCGCCTGAATATAGGCTTCGGCACTAAAGCTTAAATTCGCCCCATGTATATGTTGATGATCCATCATGTCTTGATAATGCGTCAGATATTTTTGCTGTTGTTGTATTGATAAGTGACTAAGATCATCCAGTATAACGATTCCACAAATAGCATCTGTTGGCTGATGTCGCATTTGGCATAGTAACCAATCTGGATCTACAATTGTATCAGCATCCGTGCAAGCGACCCATGTAACTCCTTGATCGATTAGCTGCCTAATGCCAAGGTCTCTGGCCTTGCCCACACAAGCAAAATTACATTCAAGCCAATTCATTTGATGTGACTTTACAATCATGAGGGACTGGTCAGTACAACTGTCTAAAACCACTAGAATCTCGACCTGACCGTGACCTATATGCTGTATAGCGTGTTTAATTGACTGCAAACAAGCGGATAAATTCTGTTCCTCATTATGGGCTGGGATAACAATACCTATTTTCATACTAAGCCCTGTTGTTTTGCCAAAGATGAAGGATTTACCGTCCAGATATCAATGATGAAATCTGGATCATTCAGACTTAAATAATGAGTGAACAACAAAGATTGTTTTAAATAATGATGGACTTGATAAGCATCTAGTTCAAAATCCTGAATGGCGTGACGCCAGTGACAACACAGGATTTCACCTTGTGGCGTTAAACTGTCTTGGAGCTGATCGATCAGTTCATGCAGTTCATTGCGTGATAAGTAATAGGCCACTTCACTGATGACAATCAGATCAAATTTCTGTTCAGGAAAATATTCAGGAATTTTTTGGTGTTGAACGCTCACATGCTTCAAATTCTGTAAACGTTTAGCGGCCCAATGAACAGCATGTTCAGAAAAATCTAGACATAAAAGCTGATCAGCGCGTTTGGCTAAATGTACACTTAAATGGCCATTGGAACAGCCGATTTCCAACACTGATGAATAACGCTGTTGAGTAAGCAATGCCAAACAAATCTGCCTTTTACGAGCTTCATACCAATGTAAATCATAGCCCCAAGGGTCATTATTGTGATGATATAAGGCTTCGAAATATTGATTAGAATCATTCACAAAGATAAACCTCCCAAGGCATTAACAAACGTTCGATGATTGCTGGAGATAAAATCGCAGCATTGCCTGTACTTTCATCAGCTTCAATCTGACTCTTAAACTGCATGATGGCCTGACGTTTTTTGATTAATTGGGCCTGAGTTAAGTTGTAAGCTCTAGCCTTTTGCCAGTGGATACGCGGATCTAGTGGTCGCGCCCAATGCCAAGCCCAGATCAGCACGTGTAAATATGATATGTCATGAGCTAGAGCAAATGCCTGTACAGTCTTTCCTACCGCTTCATGATCTGGATGCCCATCCAGTGCATAGCTACAAATTAAAATATCTTCCGCTTTAACCAACTTGTCTAATTCTTGCCACAGATGTTCCCTGTGCAAATGAATCTGCCCGTCTGGTAAATTTAATGCAATACGTTGAACATATTCAGAAATATCTAGACACTGTAAAGCCGCTAAGCTTTCTTGTGGGCGAATTTGATCTAATTGATCTGGGCTGTATTTGGTTGAATGTGGATGGCTTTGTGTCCCATTACTGACGGCAACGATCACCAACTGACAATTCAACATAATTAATTGTTGCATCAAGCCGCCACACCCCAGTATCTCATCATCTGGATGGGGTGCGACAATCAAGATTCTTTTAGATTGAAATTTTTTAAAATTGAGTAGAGAAAGCGGCTGCTGCTCAAATGCATGCAGCCATTGTTCTCGGGAGGTCCCTTGCCCTTCAATAATACGATCTTCGACTAAAGGATGTTTTAGAGCTGCCATGATATTTGCTCCTGTAAACATCGTTCAGCAATTTGCTCATCATCGAATGCCGCATGACTTTGCCGAATAAATACAGGTAAATCAGCCATTAGGCTGGCAAAAGTTGCTTGTTCACAAAAAGGCCGTGCTCCAAGCGCTTTTCCTACCCCTTCAATAACCTCCAAACAGCTTTGTTCTGCCTGCGCACGCAAGATCCGTACATCCCGTTCATGGCTAAGCTTGGGTTGGCTATCAATCAGTTGCGCGATATATTGGAAATATTGTCGGGTTACAGCAAGTCGAGTTACCAACCGCCCTAAATACATTTTCTTAAAAGGATTAGGGGTTTTAAGGCAACTTTGTTGTAGCTCATCCACTAACCGTACCGCGGCACCGTACCAGCAAGCTGCAACACCCGCAGCACCATGCCAAAAACCAACCCGATCAAGGTAGTCATTGGGATGACCAATGAGTTTGACTGCTATCCCCTGAAAATTGACTCTTGCGGTCTGTGTTCCCTTCATGCCTATAGCTTGCCAGTGTGCCAGATCAATGGTGATCAATGATTGGTTGAGGTCAATAATGCAGAGCTGAGATTGCCCCTGTTGATCTTTAAAACTGATTAATGCTTTATGAATAAATTCAGCGCCTGAACACCACGGCTTAATTCCATGACAAAGCCCATTTTCGACCTGTAACGGCACGGGTCCACCATCGGCAGCCCAAACAGCCCATGTCTCCTCATCGATTTCATGTTGATAACCGAGTTCATGCAAAATACTTAAAGCATCAAAATGGGACTCAAAAAGCTTTCCTAAACTTAGGTCAAAGCCAGCTATCTGGGCAAAAATTTGCCAGCGTTGATAGGTTTGTCCCGAAGCAGGTTCAGGCAATCGTCCAACAGAATGAATCAACTGTTTCAACACAATCGGACGTTGACTTAGCTTTTCTTCAGCTGAATACTGCTCAAAGCGATTTAATATGTCTAAAGTTGAGCCTTTTATAAATATTTTTCTATTCATTCTTAAAATTTTAATTCAAATGAGTTTATTTAAATAATAATTGAAATAATCTGTTTAGTTAAATAGATAAATTGTAATGAAAAGATAATTATTCGTAATTATTTAACTATTTATTTCTTTTTGTTTCATTGTTAACTAAATAGTAGGTTTATGTGAATCTATAAAATCATCATGTAAGGATTATTTAAAATCCAACAATTATGATGAAATAAGCAGTAGCTTAAAGGCTTCTGTGTTGTAATGTTTATAAAAGAGGTTTTAAGAAATGAGTACTTTAAATATTCAAGATATTAAAAAACATTCAGATGTAATTGCTTCTTGTGGTACCAAAGTCGGAACAGTTGATCATCTCGAAGGTGATAGCCAACTCAAACTGACGCGTGATGAAAATGATCAGCATCATCTGATCCCAACGGCATGGATTGGTGAGGTCAAAGATGACAAAGTAGTTCTGATTAAAAATTCAGAAGAAGTTAAGCAACAATGGCAAGCTATTTAAATTATCCTAAAATAAAGAGTACGGCTAGACTTTGATCGTACTCTTTATTTCTTTGTAAGTAATTTCAAAAAAGCCCTAATCCTTCGCAATGTCCGTTTGAGTCATAGGTATTTCATTTCATACTTGTAAAAAATAGCTAGATGCAATCTATTTGTCATAGACTACATCTATTCTGTATAAATTAATAAGTTAGCCTACTCTTATTTAAAATTACTGCCTAAGAATGGGAAAATATACTCAACTACTTTTTGCGTAGCCCATAAACCAATCTCTTGGTGATGTTGATGTGGAGCTAAATATGGCATCAATTTGCTAATTTTATGCCCAGTATTTGTAGATATCTGAATTTGCTGCTGTAACAGCGATAATTCTTTTTCTGACAAATAACTAAAATCATTTAGTTCTATAAAGTTTTTTATATATTCTGAATTTACTGGATTAATGCGTCTACTTAAATTAGCACCAGCAATCCAATCATAAATAAAAGTTTTTTCTGCAGCAGAGAAAACTCCAAACATTTTCCCATCTTCTTCATTGATCAGCTTCCAAAATCGGCTATGTTCTGGATCTTCGTTAAGCTTAATCCATCCTATTTTTATTAGCTCACTAATGAATTCCTCAACCTGATCTTCTTCTGATAGCCATGAATTTACAGACTTATTATTAAACTTGCATTTCTCATTATGCATGTGCTTTCCAACCAAAGCTTTGCTCTTGAAAATTTCCAGAACCACTCGCTCAGTATTTAGGTTCTTTATTATTTGAACTGAGCTAACTCCCCGATTATTCAATAAAAAGCCTATCTTTAATTTACGAATAAATTCGGATTGATTTGGGTAGCGTTTGGCTAAACATTTAATCGCATTTGTAGCTAATTGAGCATGCCCATTATCAAAGTTATCAATTGTAATGTGTAGGTTAAAATATTTGGAATCAATACCTAACTCTTTAAGTTCATAATTTGTAATCAGTAAATGAAGTGGTAGTTGTTCGTATCCAAAATTAAAACCTGCAATCTCGGGTATAAAATCTGATGGAGCATAAGCTAAAGCTAATTGTATTGCTGACTGGTGATAATATTCATCAGGCAAATTCATTGAAAATTGATGAAGACCAAGTGATAGAAGTAATTTATTGAAAAGTTTTACATGGTTACTTTGACTGGAACCTAACCCCAACTCCTCAACATATATCTGTATAAAGTCTCTAAAAGCTGGATCATTCCAGTACTGTGTAAAGCTATAAAGCCAAGCCCCGTCTACACGTTTGGTCGGTGCTACTTTGTATAAAAACTCATAAGCTTTACTTGTAGTTCCAAAAAACTCCCTTGCACTCCCATTTTCACGCCTTTCTAAGTACTCTTTGTAATGCAAGCATTGTGTTTTATTTTGTTTCTGCATCCAGACTGCCAATTGATCAACATTAGTAGGAAAATCAGAGAAATCACTATCCAAATGAAGTATTTCGTTTTCTAGGAAATGAAAAGCTTTCAACTCTTTTGCAGAACGCGACACTGATGGATCTAAGAAAAATTGTGTTATTTCAAAATATTTCTGATGGGCATCGGTTATTAAATTTAAAATTCTCTCTTTTACTGCAGTAGGCATTATAATTCTCTCGCGGTAAATAACTTATACCAACATAATTGACACTTGCACTTAATTAATTAACAACTTTGAAAAGAAACGTTAACAAATGTAATCCTTTAGTTTATTTATTTTAAAATACAAAAATTTAAGTAAATAATTATAATATTTGAAATAAAGAAACATTTCACAATCTGTGATATAAATCACACTCATTGGAATTAAAAAAATTATGGTGTTTAAAATTAGTAAAAAGCATTATATCTAATTTATAAAATTTTTAACTTTATTTATTGAAAGTACAAGCACCGTTATTATTCCTTTCGTTATTTCATTGATCCAACACAGATTTTTATTTTTTCAAATTCAAAAAAAATCAATAAATTACAAACACAAATCCAATCAAAAAGATATAAATCTGAATTAAGAATAAAATTTAACATTGTTAGCCTTTTGTAAAAAACAAAATATATATTTCCATTTATTATCAACACCTAAACCTTTAAAACAAACACAATTTAACTCAAAAATTAAAATGTAACACCTCTGATGTTTTTTAAAACACAAATTATGATATTAATAATAAATCTACTGATTAATTAATGTAGATTAATTCTAATCTTATGAGGTTCAGTAAAATGACTAATCAAAATCAACAGCAGAAAAATCAGCAACAGCAGCAGCCAAATCAACCGCAAAAAAAGCCAGATCAGCAACAACAGCAACAGCAACCAGACCAACCACAAAAAAATCCGAATCAGCAAAAACAACCGAACCAAAACCAGAAAAATGACCAACACGCTCAACAGAAATAATAGTTTTTCATGTTGAATAATATTATTAAATTCTTAAACTCATTAATTAATTAAATCCAACTATGAATTTTTTTTGAATTCTTAGTTGGATAGAATTGGAGTTCATTATGACTATCAATGACCATCAAGACGAAAACCCAATCAAGCATGATTGGCGTACAGATTATTCAAACCGCCCATATTACGGCGATATCCAACGAGAACTTCCTGATGTAGATTATGACCGTGATCTTCGTTCAGCCTATGAATTAGGTCAGCATGCCCGAAATGAGCGTGGTACTGATGCACGATTTGAGGATTCAGAAAGTGATCTAAAAGTAAAATGGGAAGAACTAAAGGCTGAATCACGCTTAAAGTGGGAACAAGCCAAACATGCGATTAAAGATGCATGGGACAAAATGTAAGCCAATATAATGATAATGAGCCTTTTAGGCTCATTATCAGCACATCTAAATAATAATTAAATAGGTGTAAAATGGACTTTATAAAAATACTATTAGCTGATACTACATTTACTTTTGCAGCAGAAATTGTACTTCGTAGTGTCTTGATGTACTTCCTGATTATCTTAGTTTTAAGATTTTCTGGTAAACGTGGTGTTAGGCAACTTTCCATCTTTGAAATCGCAATTATTCTTAGTTTAGGATCTGCTGCTGGCGATGCTATGTTCTATGAAGAAGTTCCGATCATACATGCTGTCATCGTTTTTGCAGTAATTATGGCTTTATATCGCTTAACAACTTATTTAATGATGAAATCCGATGCTATTGAGACCGTATTGGAAGGTCGACCTATATACATCGTCAAAAATGGTTTACTGATTGTTGAAGATATTAAGCAAGAAAAGTATTCATACGATGAATTCTTTGCTGAAATGCGCCAAAAAAAAATAGAGCATCTCGGACAAGTTAAAATAGCACTGCTTGAGACTGATGGCTGCCTAAGCGTGATCCCATATTCTAAAGAAAATATAAAATGGGGCCTTCCTCTGTTTCCCGATGAATACCAAATCGCAGATCATCATAATGTCGATCACTTTTATTCTTGTATGTTGTGTGGTCAAACCCAACGTTTAAATCATTTAAATGAAGAATGCCCTCGCTGTCAAAATACAAAATGGGCTAAATCCTGTTTGTATTGCGAGGAATATCAAAATTAATAAGCTTTTGTTTTGACTTAGATTATTTCAATATTATTTAAAATGAATAGTTTAAGCGAACAAAAAATACACATTTCTTTACCTTACTCAAAGCATAAATACTTAAAGTTTATATGGGTATCTTTGATCCAAAAAAGAGTTTTCTTGCAAGAAACTCATATTCGATTGTAGATAACCTAATTAAATTGTATAAGCACACAATATCCGTCAACAAATAAGCCATTAACTTAAGTGAAAACAAATACTTAATTTCACAAAACGTTATAAAGCAAATGTATAAGAGAATGTGATATGAAAGAACCAAATACACCAAAAATCGACCAACTTTCTGAGGAAGCATACGTGGATCCTATAGGTAAAACCCTTACCTCTTCTTTAGGTGTTCCCGTAGCTGATAATCAAAATAGTCTAAAAATTAATGAGAAAGGCCCTACTCTTCTCGAGGACTTTCTTCTAAGGGATAAACTTATTCATTTTGATCGTGAGCGTATTCCAGAACGTGTTGTACATGCTCGAGGGGTCGGTGCTCATGGTTACTTTCAAGCTTATACCGGTAATGAAAAATGGACTAAAGCTAAGTTCCTAACGGACACAAATAATCGAACTCCTATCTTTGTCCGTATTTCTACAGTTCAAGGTGGGCGAGGTTCGGCTGATGTCGTTCGAGATGTACGAGGTTTTTCTATAAAATTTTATACTGAAGAAGGAAATTATGATTTGGTGGGGAATAATATCCCTGTCTTCTTCATTCAGGATGCTATTAAATTTCCGGACTTTGTTCATGCAGTAAAACCAGAAGATGCCAATGAAGTTCCAACTGGTCAATCTGCCCATGATACTTTCTGGGATTTTATTTCTTTAAATACCGAAGCATCACATATGACTACTTGGATAATGTCAGATAGAGCAATTCCAAGAAATCTACGCTCTATACAAGGTTTTGGTGTTCATACATTTAGATTGATTAATAAGAATAATGAAGCATTCTTAGTGAAATTCCATTGGACTCCAAAGCAAGGGGTAGCTCAAGTCGTCTGGGATGAAGCCTTAAAAATTAATGGCAAAGATCCCGATTTTCACAGACGTGATCTGTGGGATGCTATTGAGCGTGGCAATTACCCGGAATGGGAATTAGGCGCACAAATTTTCTCTGAAGAAGATGCAAAACAATGGGACTTTGATGTCTTAGATGCTACAAAATTAATCCCAGAAGAACTTGTACCTGTCACTCCACTAGGTAAATTTGTTTTAAACAAAAATACAGATGATTTTTTCGCAGAAACAGAACAAGTTGCTTTTAGTCCTGCAAATATTGTCTCAGGTATAGATTTTAGTAACGATCCCCTTTTACAAGGACGGCTGTTTAGCTATACGGATACTCACTTACACAGACTAGGTACGGTAAATTTTAATCAAATTCCAATTAACAAACCCGTTTGTCCTTTTCATACGAATAGACGAGGTGGTTATGCTAATCACGAAGTTTATAAAGGAAAGGCAAATTATGAACCTAATTCTGTTGATGAAAATTGGCCAAGAGAATCACCTAATGACAGTGGTGCCTTCAAGACACATCCTGAAGAAGTACAAGGCAGCAAACTAAGAGTTCGACCAGAAAGTTTCGCTGATCATTTCTCGCAAGCCACAATGCACTACCATAGTTTGGAAAAACATGAACAACAGCATATTAAGGATGCATATTCTTTTGAATTATCTAAGGTTAAATCGGAAGATATCCGCAGACGTGTAGTTTACGCTGTCTTAGCTAATATTGACTTGGACTTAGCTGAATATGTTGCGAAAGAGTTAGGTATTAAAACTCCCCCTAAACAGCAAGATAGTCTGCACCAACCCGTAATTGCATCTTCGAAAAGATTAAGTACCTCATCTTTTCCTGCATCTGACATTAAACAGCGAAAAATTGCCTTGCTCGTTCATAACGGTGTAAATGCGTCATCAATAGATGATATTAAAATATGGGCTGAAGCCGAAAAAGCTATTGTGGAAACTTTAGCACCGAACGCAGCCCCTGTTAAATCTTGTGATGGCAATGAAATACCCGTAGATGGAAGACAAAATGGCGAGCCTTCAGTGACTTATGATGCCGTAATCGTGATTGATGGGAATAATTTAGAAGTATTTAAGGCTGATGGAGTTTCTAAACATTATGTATTAGAGACATATAAACATCTCAAGCCCATTGTTTTCCTGGGTGATAAATGCGCTTTAATAGATGAGTTTCAGCTCACTAAGGATGCAGCTCTATTCTCTACTCAAAATTTTAAAGAGATCCAAGATCAATTCAAACAAGCTATTCAAAATCACCGTTTGTGGGATAGAGAAAAAGTTGTCGCAGCTATTCCAGCATGAATTTATTTGAGATTAAAAGTAGTGTAAGTATTTGATTTCAAAAAGCCCTCGACGAGGGCTTTTTGATCTACTTTTGCTCTTTAAGTGGATTCTCAGGCTCTTCATTTGGTTTTTTCTGAGGATCTGGATTCTGATAGGTTTTCTGATCACCCTTGTCATCGTTTGATTCTTTTTGAGGTTTTGATTCTGGATTTTGCTTATTAAGCATGTCGGTTCCATCACGTGAAATACTATAATAATAGATATGACATCAGGCTCTATCTATCAATAATAGATATGTTACGCAATCCTACCTTTATAGTAATTAGCACTTTAAGTTTATTATGAATTAATTAAGCTGTTCTTCAGTGACCACATCAAATAGATACCTCTAAAAACTTCTTCATTTTCCTCTGTATTTTTCAATAAGAAAATAATTTTGAAACTTCCGCTACTATATTGTTTTAACGATTTTTTTTAAAAGTAATTTTTATTTCTATTTGGGCTATTATTTGATCGACGATCATAAAGAATAAACAGGGATAAGTCTATGTGCGCAAATTTCGAAGCGATCAGAAAGAATCGTGCATTTCTCCTAGATCTCCCTGAGCCTGATCAGTTGGAGTTCCCTGAAGACATTTTCCCGAACTATCCTTCACCTTTGATCTTTTCCAATGACGGCAAGATCGAATGGAGATCAGTTAATTTTGGAATGATTCCCAAATGGGCCAAGGAAAAGAATTTCGGCAAGTACACATACAATGCCCGGACTGAGACGGTCGCTGAGAAACCCAGTTTTAGGGAAGCTTGGCATAAGTCTCAGTTTGGCTTGATTCCAGTCGAAACCATCTTTGAACCTAAATATATTGACGGGAAATCTCACTGGTATGGGATTGCTCGTGAAGATGGCATGCCCTTTACAGTGGCGGCCATATACGAGAATGCTGTCATCAATGGAGAGCAAATCCGATCGATGAGTATGCTCACTATCAATGCTGATAAACACCCTTTCATGAAGCAATTCCATAAGCCTAAAGATGAGAAGCGTTCGATCATCGTAATCCCTGATGAATACCGCAAAGAATGGCTGAATTGCAGCTTTAAAGAGGCGCATGAATTCTTCTTTGAAATGCAGGATGAGTACATCTCCTTCCCTAAATCCCGCTTATCCGAAAATGGTGCTCAACCTAATTTAATTTGAAGGTGCATTGATTATCCACAGCTTTTAAATTTGAAATTTAATTTGCCACCGACTATCCTAAAAAAAGAGTTCAGTTCCAAACACGCCTCGTAGCGTAGGAGTCAAACATGTCAAAGAAACTACCGATCTATTTCTCGGATGACGTCTGGTCATTCCTTCAAACACTTATGGGCCCAGATGGCGCTCCAAGTCCTACAGTCAATACTGTATTTGAAAAAATACAAAAAGAGCATGAGCTAGGTTCTAAGTTTGATCTTAAAGAAATTTCAGTCAAAACCCGCCTCGAAATTCCGTCCGCACTTGAACGTTTTTCTGCTGGTCCTGCTTTTGGTACCAAAGACCATATCGATAAGTCGATCGACTTAAATGACTTCCTTATTTTTAACCCAATATCGACGTTCATGGGGCGGGTCGATAGTGAGTCTATGCTTTACGCTGGCTTTGAAATTGATGACCCTTTCTTGGTCGATAAGAGCATTACAGCACAGCATAGAGATATCGTTTTAGCCCTCATCGATGAGCGTGAAATAACACTTAAGCGGTTAATGATGACCGCTAAGATGTCAAAACAAGAAATCAAAGAAATGTTTGGGGATGAAGACTATGAACTTCCCCCTATTTGGCTAAGAGCTGAAAACCCAGCTTACGAGCATATAATTCCGAAAGACAGTCAGTCTATCTCCATCCAAGGGGTTGTGACCTTCAACCTCAAGCAATTTTATAGACGCTCTACCAGCAAATAAGAAGTATAAAAAATGAAAGCTGAAAATCGTATATTCGCGTTAGTTGACGTGAATAACTGCTACGTCAGTTGTGAGCGTATTTTTAATCCGTCCCTTAATAATCGTCCGGTCATTGTTCTCTCGAGTAATGATGGTTGTGCCGTGGCACGCTCCCAAGAAGCCAAAGATATTGGCATTAAAATGGGTGTGCCAGTATTCCAAATTCAAGACATCATCAAGAAGCATGATGTTCAGGTGTTCTCCAGCAACTTTGCCCTTTATGGAGCCATGTCTCGTCGTTTTATGACTTTACTGGGGATGTATGTTGCACCAGGAGAACAAGAGATTTATTCAGTTGATGAATGCTTCTTGGATCTCACCAGCTATGAGCATTTATTTGATTTAACCGACTATGCCCAAGACATTCGTAAAACTGCTTGGCAGTGGCTCACTTTACCCTGCTGTGTGGGCATTGGACGCTCAAAAACTGAAGCAAAAATTGCCAACCATCTAGCCAAGAAGAATAAGTTTTTTAATGGGGTATGCAATCTAGTCGATATGGATCCTTGCTCTACTGAGGCCATGCTTGCACAGATCGACGTTGGCGAGGTTTGGGGTGTTGGGCGTCAGAACTGTAAAAAGCTTAATGCAATGAATATCCGTACAGTTTTGGATTTAGTTCAAGCGCACCCGGCAGAAATTAAAATGCAGTTCAGCATTATCATGGAAAAGACCGTACGCGAATTGAATGGGATCTCATGCATCGATATAGAGAGCGATTCACCTGCTAAAAAGCAAATCATCAGCAGCCAATCTTATGGCCAACCCATTTACGACATTGAAAACATCAAATCTTCAGTGCGCTTATACGTGCAGAGAGCTGTCTCAAGACTTCGTGATGATATGTCCTTATGCAAGATGATTGGGGTGTTTATTCAGACAGGTCGCTTTGATAAATGTGCAAAATACACACCTTACGTGATTATGCAGCTGCCCGAGCACTCCGACGATGTTTTAGAGATTACCCGTATAGCCATGCGGGCCATTGATGAAATATTCAAACCCGGCTTTAAGTATAAAAAGGCGGGAATCATCCTGATGGAGATTGTCCCGAAAGCAAAATTCTCCCCTGACCTATTTACCGATTATTCGCTACAGATTAAGCGAGCCAAGCTCTCCGACGCCTTAAATCACATCACCCACAAGTATGGCAAGAACACGCTGTCCTTGGGTTTATGCGGGCGCAAAGATGAGCACTGGCAAATGAATCAAGAACGCAAATCCCCGAACTACTTAACCGAATGGAATGAACTCGTTAGAGTGAGATAAGACAATGCATATTTATAAACTTTCAAATGAACAATTGGCGCAGATTTTAATTCCAAAGCGTTTTGTACCGCCTACACCTGAAGAATTCAAAGACAAGAATATGGTCTATGTTTTTGACAGTGAGGATAAGTTTGAGCTGACTTATGATGAACTGGTGGAAATTATTGGTAAGGCGAGACAGGCTGGACCTAGAATGATTCCAGTGTTGGGAACGGTGAACTAAATCGATCTGGCGTTAAGCGGTTTTTAAAGATATTGAAAAATTAGGATACATCGGGAATGAGAGATGAATTAAAAGAAATTTTTATTCGTGGATGCAACGAGAAAATTGAGAAGAAAGGGGAAAATGTTGGTCTATCATTTTACGCTTTCTTCAAGAACAAAAACGATAACCCAGAACTATTGATGGAGGCTGCTCAGTGGTGGATTATGAAACACAAATTAGATCACTTCGAGAAAGCAGTTAAAGTTAGGCAACTTGTTTTAGGTGAGTCAAAGTAACAAAAAACCATGATAGAGCGCTTAACTCTATCATGATTTGATTTATGATATTGATTATTATAATAAAAGTTATAAATAAAGTACAATATTAAAATCTTAATCTTTAGCTAACATAATCTTCAGTTGATATAACTTGAGCATATGCAAATTCAAAAGCAGCCATTAATGTTGCATGGACATGACCAGCAGATACTTTGATGCCATTAAATTCTTGGTCTAGCGTTGCACAAGCATCATGAATAACTTTTACCTTGTAACGGCTTTGTTGCACAAATATTCAAAAGCTAAACTTCTTCCAAGTTATCTAAATTTAAGTGGCAACTTGGGTGTGAGGTCGGTCTAAATCTGTAAATTTATTTAATACGGCCACACGTGCATGAATCTCATTGACTTGGCTTTGAAAGTTTCTCGCACGGAGTTTATCGCCTAATAATTTGATGTAATGCATCTTGTTTACTATCAGACTTCTGCGATGATAGCCTGACCAATTTTTCCATATTGTTCTTCCTAAACGTTTAACTGTTCGAAGTAATTCATTTCGCTCTAGCGAGCTGGTCTTTGTATCTTTCCAAGGTTTCGCATTTTTTCTTGGCGGAATCACCGCATGTGCTTGTCGGTCTGCAATTACTTGACGGCATTGCTTGGTGTCATAAGCCCCATCAGTATAGACAGAGTCAATCTGCTCATCTTGTGGAATCTGATCGAGTAAATCACCAAGCACTTGTGAATCACTCACATTATTTGTAGTGAGTTGAATAGCGCGTATTTGAAGGGTTTCAGCATCTATACCAATATGAAGTTTACGCCATTGGCGACGATATTCAGGTTGGTGTTTCTTACGCTTCCATTCACCTTCGCCTAGAAACTTTAAGCCAGTAGAATCGACGAGTAGCTGGAGACCATTACTGCTTTTTTGATAGTTAATTGCAATATCAATATGCTTTTGTCTTCTGCAGATGGTGGAATAGTCTGGTGCTGTCCAATCTAATCTACAAAGATGAATGAGACTTTGCACAAAGCCAGTGACCATGCGTAAAGAAAGACGAAATAAGGATTTGATCATTAAACAGCATTGGATGGCTGTATCTGAATAAGTTTGATTTCGACCATGTTTACCTTTGGGTTGAGCGTACCATTGAGTCTTGGGATCAAACCAAATTGAGAGATTTCCTCGATTTATTAATGCACTGTTATAAGAAGACCAATTGGTTGTACGATAGATTTTAGGGGTGGGCTTATTAATTTGAGAATTATATTGTGGAATAAGCCTATAGAGATAGGTTTGTGCAACAAAGCCGTTAATATCTATAAAAAATTGATATTAATTAAAATAAATGATCTTTAAAATAAAGAGAAAAAGATTAAGTAAAAATTTATATAAATTTTCTCAACTGCCATTCACGTTTAATTAAGCCTAGAGTTTTCTTTCGATCAAGAATTTCATCTTCAGAATAGGGTAGATGTTTTAATAACTCATCTATACTTTGCAAACTATTTTCAATCAGGTAAATATCTTGTTCTGTAGTCCAGGTGGACTTTTGAACTACTTTACATTTAGGAGGTCTTTTCATGATAGGTATTTTATACGTTTCACAAGTAAGCTCAACCCACCAAAAATATTCTTTAGCAGGTTTTTATAGACTTAGTTACGCAAATTTATCTATTTGATATATTTAACTTTAAGGCAGATTTGACACACTTCAAGCTCACCATCTTTAAAATATTGGACTTCCGTCTTACTATGTAGACCAAATAAGCACTTCAATAATTTGATCACTCAACACCTCTCAATTGATATCATCTAAATTTAATAATACCAATAAATTAACACAAAATAAAAGCGCACGATTAAAAGACCTTGTCTTTATTGGTCTCTATCCTTAGAGTGTGGAGTTGTTGTTTTATCCTGATCATAAGTGTCAGTATCTCTCTACTGACAGGCAGATAAACCGAGTATAAATACTAGACTAACTGTTGCAAAAATTTTCATAAATTTCACCAAATTAATTACGACAAATTAATAGATTTGTAAACCCAATTAATAAATTTGTCTTTTTCATTAAAATGAGGGACATTCAATAAATTTATCAATGATACATCACCAAAATTTCCAGATATCTTATTTGAAGATAAAACATTAAAGTCAATTTTTTCACCAACATGTATTTCTCGAAATAAATACAATACTTTGAGGTGAAGAGACTGCTTGTTAAATCCTACTTTTTCGATCAAAAAATCATAAATCTGGCTAAGCACATGTAATTCAAATTTATTATTCATAGACCCATATTCTCATATTTACTTTAACGTTTAATATAATTTAAATTAATATTGTTTTGAAAAACTAATAAAAACAGGTTCACTCAAATAAAAACAATTAAGTGATTTTTATTATAACTCACATATATTCTTACAAAACACTCAAAATATTATTCAATCTCCTCGTTCTATGTTTTTTGTGGATTCTAAAAAGTAGTTTTTAATTTCCTGTCCATAATCCACATCGGTAGCTAGATTTCCAGCAGATATAACTGATCTGGATTTCACACTTTGTCTCATAATAGTAGATAAAGGTAATTGCTCTTCTTTATTCTCATCAATAGTTATTTGCTGAATAAAACCAGCCAACCATAATAAAAATTCACCACCATTATCGATCCGAGGGATCAAGCTCAAATCTACTGTTGACACGTCAGCAATATGATTTTCATCATCAAAAATTGAATTACATACTTCTTGATTAAATTTTAGGTGAGACGTCTTTAATTGTTTTCTAACATGTAAAATAATTAATGTAAAAAAAATCTTTCGATCACACTCACCCTCACCCTCTTTTTTAATACTCTCGATGACGTTTTCAGCCAATGTAAGATATTGTGGCATAATGTACTTCCTTACTTCATATGCTCCTAATGTAATCAATTGTATACTTACACAAAGTAAACCATAGAGGGTATGCGTTATATAGAAGAACAATCAAGTAAAGATTGTAAGTAGAAAATTACACAAAATGCTACGTAATCCTCAAAATTAGTTAAATACGTGTTAAATTCCATACTATAATTAAAATTATGAAATTATTCAAAAAAAACCTCCCTAAGGAGGTGGAGCTTTTCGTGAGAAAAGTAGCGGTTCATGTAACATTTATTATTATAATCCAACACCAATTTAGAATACTTGATTAATGATTAGTTTGAAGGACACAATCATTAAAATCTAAATTGCTATCAGTAAATTCAATATGGAGAAATAACGTATATTTTTCAGTAATTATATGTTAATTATTGTAAGAATCTTATCCTTATTAATTAAATGTAGCCCTTATGCGATAAGACTTCCAGTTATTTATTTTACTTACAATGAATTATCTAGTTACAAGCTGAATATTAATTTTATACCTGTTATTCATTTTTCATTAAACGAAAAACTGCCCAACATAGAGGTATTGGGTATATAAATTAACCCGAATCCTGTTTAAGCCAATGATTCGATTACTCGAATGGTTGGCTTATTTCGGTGGCTCAATTGATATGCGCACAATGAAGCATAAATCCCTCCTAGAAATCCACAAGCACTACGTGCTCTACTCGTCACTAAATTGTAGTGTCCTTTCAATAAGCTGAATAACGTTTCTATTTTATTGCCCTGCTTTAAGTGATATTCATCTGATACAGATAATTTAATAGACGTCATGTTCTTTCCATGATAGGTAATTAAATCAATACCTTGTTCTTTTAATCTTCTTTTTAATTATTGACTGATGTAGCCACGGCCGGCATAGAGTTTCGCCTGTAAACATTCAGCTAATTGTTCAACCATTTTAATGTCAGCAACATGCCCATTGGATAAGCCTGAGCTAACGATCTCTCCGAATTGATTCATCACGATATGTACTTTAAAGCCATAAAACCACCCCATTGAACTTTTACCTCGAGATGCGATCTTGGCTAATGATTTATGACGCTGAATATGCTGATTTTTACAGGCAGGTAGAGTCGTTGAATCAATCCATAAATATTGGCTATGTTGAGCTTTCATTACAACTACATGTAAAGCATGTAGTGCTAATTGATGCATATTAATCAGGTGAATCATGCGTTGATAACAAGGTAAGCTCTTAAATAAATGACTTTTATGCTGTTTCAGCCATGAAAAAAATGCTTTGAAATTATTGAAGTGAGAACACTTATACCAAATGGCGATAAAGAGGATTTCAGAGATACTCAATTGCACTTTTCGGATTCTTAAGCAGTGATTGTTTTGCTTGAGAAATTTCCAATAAGTTGCTTCAAATTTAAGAAAGAAATCATCAATTACACAGAATAATTCGGTACTATTGAACATCAGAACTAGAGTTGTGAGTTTTGTGTGGTAACTCAACTGATGGCTCTAGTCCTTCTGTTTTTCAAGTCCATTTCTTATCCACTATTCGGGTTAATTAGAGTTCTTAAAAATTTTTATCCATCTTTAGGTGTAGTACCCTACCTTTACAAAAAATTGGACTGTAAAAAAGATAATACGCTCATATATTGTACCTTCGAAAATGCAAATTAAAATTTAGCGATAAGTGCTTGAACTTACCTTGATTTAGTAAATTAAAAAACTTAGACCGTTCATATCTTAAAGAACTATTCATTTTATCTGTTAGTGTACTTATTCAGTTTTCAATAAAATATATATACTTCTTTATGCTCAATTATAAATATTTCATACGATAGTGCAGTGAATCTAGTATAAATGGAACCCCTTTTTTCACATTACACCAAATATTGCAATAAACCTGAACATAAAGAAGTGTAGCAACTTGCTACACTTTCAAATAACATTTTTACCAAAGATTTCATTTAAACGTTCTTTGATACTTTCAACAAATATACGATCTGTTTTAAGCTTATGTTTCATCTTTCGCTTGAAATCAGCCAAGCTCATACCAACTTCCGCAAAATCCATTTGAAATAATGAATCATTTATTACAACATTTGCTTGAGAGTCCGTTAAACAGCCTATAGCTTTGAACCATTTTTTTAATTGCATACAGTTAGCATCATCATTTGAGATATACCAGGAACGAACCGTAGTATCAAACTTAGCACCTAATTCTTTAACTTCTGCATTATCTTCGAAAGGTACATCTAAATAAATTTTAAGCTTTTCTGTCTTCTTATCTTCAATTTCACTCTTATCAAAACCTCTATGATGCAGTTTAAATTTAACACCTACAATTGGTCGTCCTTTTTTTACTGTTTCATATTCCAACTGTAGGTCAGTATTTTCATTAATTTCTGCAACAATTTTATCTAATACATATCTTCTGAAGTCTACCCAGCGATCATACTTAGTTTCATTAATATCAATAAGTGCCTTAAGATTTTCTAAGAGGAGTGGCACTTCGTATGTTTCCTGAGTATTAAATTTAAATTCGTTTTTAATAAAGTAAGTATAAAGACTCATGCTAGCAACAGAATCAAGTGCAAACAAATGCTTCAACTGATATGTTGTAAAGTTTCCTCCAGCCAGTTGGGTAAAGTATGGAAGCACCTCACTTGTGAATCGAATCTGAAGTGCATTCTTAGAATCATCCTCCCATCGAAGTTCGCGTATTATTGGAACAACGGAATGCACTTTTTTTGTTTTTTTTCGCCCATCATCAACGGGCTCCTCAATAACGAAGTGCGCTACTCTTGAGGATAATTCTTTATAAATACGGTCAATTGCGACATTTATAGAATTCCGCTTACTCAAACCTAATAGATCTGCTAAATCATCTTTATATAAATAGATATATGTTTGTTCAGTGATTTCTTTATCCGCATTATTTTTTTCCCCATAATTTGCAACAGCCATTGCATAAAGCAATGCTTTGTATTCATTTGCTGAAAGCTCAATAGGCCTTATCAAGCGATTACTTGTGCTTACAACACCGTTTTGACGAATATTGCCTATGCAATATGGGATTGAATCCAATTGTTCATTGATTTGATGTACTTCAGTCATAGAGCATATTCGCTATCAAAATAGCGGTTTTAATGTGTATGGGTAATTTTATATACAAAAGTGGAAAAATTTTCAACACTTTCACCTTAAAACTTTAAAGTGGAATAATCGTCACCATAAAGTGGAAAATATATATACCATTCCACCATAATGTCATTTTATTATACTGATAGTGACAAACATTCCACTTTTAATAGATTTAGGATTTCAAATTAGGTAAAGTTTAATCACTAGGATTGCTAGATGATTTTTTATTATTCACTTAAAGTTCGATAGTATGACAAGTTTTCCACCTTTAAATATGTTAGAAATTTAGTATTGATAATAAACTTAATTGTTTAGCTTAAATTTTAGACAAGGTTATAAGCATAGATGATAAGTTTTCCACGTTTTTCCCTAATAGCCAATAAAACTGAATCTTACAATTAAATAACACTTCTTTTTACCCACAGATAAATATTACAAAGTGACAAATATTCCACTATAAAGACTGAATTTTAAAAAATATCCACAAAATAAAATATTGAATTACTGTAAGTTAATATGAAAATTATGCAAATTAATAAAAATATGTGACAAGTATTCCACTGTGGTGACATACACCGCACTTTTAGGTGATTTTGTTTCCACTTATTAGTGACAAGTATTCCACTTATCAATGACTAATACTCCACTTATTAGTGACATGTATTCCACTTATCAATGACAAAACCTCCACCTTTACAGATATAACCAATTGAAATATAATAATAAAAAATACTCTAATTATAAATTAACTTAATTATAAATTAACTTTAATTATTAATAAGCTAGCTATGTAAAATTTTAAATTTAAAAATTGTATTGCATACATACAATCAAATTTTATAAATTCAAAAGGTATAGTAACTTAGGGCAAAGTTATTTATATTAGTTAGTTATTGAAATATAGAATGACTTGACAAGTATGTCTGCAAAAATTATTGCTGTTGCAAATCACAAAGGCGGCTGTGGTAAAACAACAACAGTTGTTCATTTAGCTTCTGAACTGGCAAACTTTGGTAAAAAAGTATTAGTTATAGATCTAGATCCTCAAGCTAATGCTAGTTTGCATATAGGATTACGTCATCCAAGTGAAGTTGGTGTTACAACTGCGGAACTATTAATAGGTGATGTTTCATTACTTACCGATGCCCTTGAAGAAGATACAAATTTTGAAAATGTATCACTTATTTATGGTTCACTTAATTTAGGTAAAACGGAAGATCAACTTAAAGAAGATGCGCCAAGACCTTCAGAAGAATTAGCAACTAAACTTGAGTTTTTAAAAGATCTTTATGATTTTATCTTAATTGATTGTCCTCCAAGTTTAAAACTTTTGACTAGTAATGCTTTGGCATCATCTACTCATGTAGTTATTCCAATTGAATCTGGATCACAGTATGGATTATACGGTGTTACCGACCTGTTAAATCATTTGGAAAAAATCAAACGCATTAATCCTGAACTTAAACTTTTAGGAGCTTTACTAATTAAACATGATGAACGCCAAAATGTTTGTAAGTTGATCCGTGATGAAGCATATAAACAAGTAGGTCATATACTGGAAACAACAATTCCACAAAGCACAAAAGTGAATCAAGCAGCTATTATGCAACAATCACTTCTAAAACTAGATAAAAGCGGGAAAGTTCGCAAAGCTTTCGAACGTTTAGCAGAAGAAATATTAAAAAAAGTTAACTGATTGGGATATTTATGGCCACTGCAAAAGAACTTTTAGCTCAAAAGCTAAAACAAAATACTCAAAAACATCAGCTAGCTCAAAAAGATAATATTAAAGAGTTGAAGGAATTCAGAAGAAATGTCCATATAGAAGACATTTCACGGAGTCCGTACCAGCCACGAAAAAAATTTGATCCGCAGGAGATTAAAGAACTATCTGAGTCTATTGATGAAGTTGGATTACTCCAGCCTATTACAGTCAGAAAGCTTGAAAATTTAAAATTTGAACTGATTGCTGGTGAACGTCGATTACGCGCTCATGAACTTTTGAAAAAATCGACAATTGAAGCGATTATCATAGATGCTAATGACGAAGAAGCATCTTTGCTAACATTAGCAGAAAATTTAAAACGCCAAGATTTAACCGATTTTGAAATTTATATCGGACTGAATGGCTTGGATGAGAGTTTAAAAAAGAATAAGCAACGTTTAGCCAAATCTTTAGGCCTAAATCGTGAAGATATGTATAAATATTTGGCATTTGAAAAATTGCCTGAGGTAGTTCTGGGGGATTTAGCTCAAGATCCGCAACTGCTTGGTCGAACTGCAGCTACAGCGTTTAAAAAATTTTTATCTGATCATGCAGACTTAAAAGAATTGGCAGAAGAAGCTTTAATTAATGCTTGGAATAAAGTTAAGCTTGGGAAGCTTGAACAAACGAAAGCCGTATCTCATGCAGAAAAAATACTTACACAGGGTAATCAAGAAACAGCATCAACATCGGTGGTAAAAAAAATTGAGTACGCTGGAAAAGTCGCTGGTAATATCAAGTTCAATGATAAGCAGTTAAAGGTTTCTCTAAATATTTCGAGTATTGACAATGCTAGTCTAGATAAACTTGAAATTTTATTGAAAGAGCTGGTAGAGAGAAATGAAAAAGTGTAGCAATTTGCTACACTTTTTCATCAATACGATAATTCGGGTTACTCTATCTAAATAAACTTGAGTGCAAGGACTGGTTCATTCTGTAAGTTTATTAAGAAGGGATATATGAGTATGCACTTGATTGACTCGATTCCAAATGTTCTTTGTTTTAACTTTATCACAAATGATTTAATTCTATGACACTTAGCTTTAATCCTCTTGAGATGGTGATAGAGTGAATATTTTATAAATAGATCTTCCCAAGAATTTTTTATGAATTTCATGTGATTCATTTCTTTTGATTTTGAAAGCTTTTAATTTCACATTATTATGATTAAAGAGTGTTGTTTCAAATCCCCTATAACTTGGAGATGATATTTAGATTGGTACTTTTTAGTTATAATTTGCATTTATTAAGACACCTTAAACATTGAGTACTAGTGCTTTATATTCATTAGTAGGCGAAGGCTATCACCATTTTCTAGGTGAGAATTCGAAGATTAGTATGTTTTCTCCATCATCAAGTTATAGTGTGTCGAGTGTGGTACAATTAATCTATAAGAATGGATCATGATTTCGGTAATATTTATAACTACCCAAGAAGAAATGAAAAAAATATATGAATATCAAAAGCATTTAATGGATTGTATTAATTTTGGGTTTATCGCTGAAGTCAGCAACTCAACTAAATTCATTTAACCGAATAATGTGAATTTTATCGTATTTCGAAATTGACTAAAGCGCTGGATAAATCTAATATGAGCTCGCTGGCCTACATTGCCAGTGGGTTTTAGCAGACCCTGTAAACAAAGAAGGAATATAAAGTTTGACTTTATATTCTGCTGTACCCACTCGTCCCCCTTTTCTCTATGGTAGGGCGGAAGGGGGACGTCTTTGTACGTGCTGGTTTCTTTGTTTACCAGTCTGCTAACCCTCTTTCGTTCTGCCACCATTATTTAGCAGTAACTGGCAGAATTTCTTGTTCTAAACAAAGGAATTTCTTATGTCATTTCTATTTATTCTTCCCTGTACCTCCGCACTCGTTCAACCTTGTTGTGTCATTAAACAAGGCATACAGCACTGATTTTAATTTTTAAGCGGTATTAAAAAAACATTTTTACACGAACAATCTCTAAGGTGGATGGCTCAATCACGCCTATAAAAAAATACTTATTTTTATATCCCCTTGTGATTGTCAATTGCATTGAACATGCGGGGAACAATGATGTCTGAATTCACTCAACCAAAAATCATTCCAATCGAAAATCGCCCACCAAAATCCAAAGTTTTTATAAAGTGCATCGTGGTGCCGATCGTCATTTTTTTAATTATGGCTAAAGTCTTTTCCTTTGGATGGTTTGGCTCTCTATTCTTTGGCATCTGGCTGTTGTGGTTTGTGATCACTTATTACTTCTATGAATATGGCAATACTTACTTTGCAGGCATGACGGAGCAACTGACCCGTCAAGGTGAACAGTTTAATTATCACAATCGTGGGGTCTGGATTAACAGTCAGCATAAAACCATTATTCTGTTTGATGAACCTGAACAGCGTTTAGTGAAATACCCATTTGACTATATTACTTCGGTTGGCCACTTCAACTTAGTTGAAGATAAAGTCTCTTATTCCAGCACAATCACCAGCAATCCGATGACGGGAACGCATATCCACCATCACGAACATCACAGCCCAGTCAAAAGAGAATATCAAGTCAATATTGGAACACGCGACCCATTCAAACCGCATTACTGCCTTAAAGTGTTGTTTCCTTGGCGTAGCCCAAAAATGGCCAGTGAAATCCGCCAATTACTATCGGCTGATCATTACCAATAAAAACTAAGAATAAGAGGGGGAATAAACGTATGAAACATTCAAAAATGGGGATACCATCGATTAGAACCAGCACCTTGATGCTGGCCATCAGTATGGCGATGGTCGGATGTGGTGGTGGTTCAAGTTCTGGTGGAGTAGAAGACTCAAATAATGGCAGCACTTCACCTCAACCCGTGACGTGTGCTGAAACAGAATATCTACAAGAAGGAATCTGTAAAAACAAGACAGCACAACGCTTTGAACCCTTAGAGATCCATCGCTTTCTCAAAGGTCAGGCCTATCAGTTAAATCTGAAGACTGATCAAGATCTGACCTTCAGTTTTAGCAGTCAGAGTCCGAATATTTGTGACTTCGAACAAGGGGAGCTCAAAGCCCTTGATGTGGGCAAATGTACTTTAAAACTGACACAGGCAGGAACCTCACAGCTTCTGCCTGTGAATAGCACGATGGTAGTGGATGTCATTGAGGCGCATGCAGAGGAGCATAAAGATTTGAATGCTTGTCATGCAGGGAGACCCAGTGAGGCGGAGCGGCAGCTGTTTATCAATACCCTGAATGAGATCCGTGCCTTACACAATCTGCCGAAAGTTCGCTATGACCAAGCCTATGAAGACCAAATGATGCAAGCCTCTATGTTACTGGCGGTGAATGAAAAGACCTCACACTATCCGGACCGTACGTGGCGCTGTTTTAGTGACATTGGCTATCAAGGGGCTTCAACATCGAACTTGAACTTTGTTCAAGCCTATCAACCTTTAGCCAGCTACGGTGCTGATACCCATCTGATCAATTGGTTGATTGAAAAAAACTCGAGCAGCATTGGACATCGACGTCATATCTTGAGTCCATTCCTGAGCAAAACTGCCTATGGCGAAGTCTCCAATACTGAGGCTAAAAGCGTACCGACCATCTTAGGCGCTGCCATGAAAGTGGTCTATCCCTATGCATCGCAAACCTTAAGCACCACGATGCCGAAAGGGGTGATTGCCTATCCGTATCATGTTTATCCGAAGAAATTCTTTTCAAAAAATGAACCTTTATCCCTGTCGATATTAGTCAATCCACAAAATACCTATGCCAACAATACGGTGGATTTTTCTCAGGCGAAACTAACCGTGACGAGACGGGATAATCAGCAAAGCCAAACGATCAGCAACATCCAGTATGACAATATCAGCTATGGTTTAGTCGCCAATAATCTGCAATTCCATTTTAGCGCAATGGAATACAACGTGATCTATGACGTTAATGTGCAGAATGTATTGGTGGATGGAAAAGCTGAGGACTATACCTACTGGTTTAAAGTTGATGATCAGTCTAGTGAACAACACTTATCAGGAGAATCATCCAATGAGATTTAAGCTGAGGCCATTTTTACTTGCCAGTGCTTCACTACTGGTATTACAGACAGCGGTGGCTCAACCCGTTTCTAACGCCAATGCATTGACTTTGCAGCCAGTGACTTTAGCGCAGGGCTTAAACTGTTTGGATTGGGCCAAGCAAGAACAGTCGTTTAGCAATCAACTGGCTACGGGAGATTGGACGCATACCGCAGCCTCTAAGCTAACAACGCTGCAACAACAATTTAAGCAGCAATACACCCAGCAAAAATCATCCGTTGTGGATGATCCAGACGATGAAAACTACTGTGAGGATTGTCCTGAAATCGAGGTCTATTTGCCCAACGATCAACGCAATCCGATTCAACGGATTGAGGCTTTGATGCAGGTCAGTGTGGCTGGGGCAAGTACCTCGATTTATCGCAATGATGACATGGCCCAAACCAAGCGAAAGTTAGAGAAAGGTTTAAAAATTCAGCTCAGTCACTATAGCGGGCAGCAATTTAAACGCTTTAAACAGCAGTGGGATCAAGCCTCAGCACATGACAATGAGAAACGTACTAAGACCCAACAGGTCTTTCAACAGTATCCGCATTTAAAAGTGTTTAACGGGGAGGTCTTTCAAAACGGAAAGCGTTACAGCCCTAAACAGATTTACATCTATACCCAGCACTATAAACGGGATGCTTCTGATCTGAGCAGCATGATTGCCTATATCAGTCTGTATGACCATCCCGTGAATCCATCACAGCACATATTACAGTGTGGCTTTATTGACAATATGTCTTACACCGCTTCAACTGAATAAATAACGAGTAGCATCATGAAAAAAATATTTTTAGCGGGCTTATGTCTCAGCCTTTCAAGCTTGGCCTGTGCGGGCGCCAAAGAAAGCCTGATCGGAAAACGTCTGGTGATGGACATCCCGGATGTCCAATGTGCGGGCTTGTCCTTCTCCAAAAATGGCAAAGATGCGGCGATGTATGCAGAACTGGGGCAATGTCAGGATCCCCTACATCTTAGAGTCAGATGGTTAGATGACAAGACCTTTATCTTAATTGAAAAAGTACGTCTCAATGAGACCTCTCCACCCCGTAGCTTTTTATACAAAGTCAAAAGCATCAATCAGGATTATGTCCAGCTGACTGAGATCTGGACAGGGTGGGGAGACTCAAAAGACGATACGCTGGGTTATTATTTTAGATAACAAGATCGGAATAGTGATCAAGACAGGCCCTTGCTGAGGTAGGGGCTTTAAAACAAGAAATGAATAGTTCGATCAGTATTTAAAGGAATTCAATCATGGTGTGTAGTCCAGTGTTTTATCCAGCAAAATTCGAACAAGAAGGGCAAGCTTATAACGTCTCTTTTCGAGATATTCCTGAGGCAATGACTTGTGGTGACAATTTCGAGGATGCGCTACAGATGGCCAAAGATGCGCTGTTTACCAGTGTGGACTTCTATCGTGAAGAGGGTCGGATTTTACCTCCACCCAGTGAATGCCAAGAGGGTGAGATCCTGATTGCTTTGGATCTGGCACTGAAATAATCACAGGGAACAAAAAAGAGGATGCAAATATGGAAAGCAAAGAACACGAAGATCTAGAACAACACAAAGACCTAGAACAACCCGCAGATATTTTATGTGACGTTTGCATGGAATCCACGCAACTGAACCATGGGATACTGTCTGCCAATTGGGGCAGTGGGTCGAAGCATGATGGAGAACAGTATGAACTGTATTTATGTGAGGCATGTTTCTTCGCTACTGTCGCAACGTTAAAAAGAGAACATCGGGTGAAGCAGATGTTTAATGAGGATTTTAACGAAGCTGCATTAGAACGATTTGGTCTGAAATAAGTATATCAAGATGATGAATTGTGCCTATGGATGACAATATTAAAAGACTTTTAGTAGAAGCTGAATTGAAAAACTTAGCAGCAGGCTCCGTGTTTTCCGTTCAAGATTTCAGAGTTTCTCTTTCCAAAAAGCAGTTTTTAAGCTTTTTATCGCATTATCTGGATTAGGGGGAGGTTAGTTTAGTTGTACCCAATATTTACTATAAAGTTAAATTCTCCAATCTTTTTAATCCGCCGAGAGCCTTACCCCCTGATCTCTCCAAAGTGTTAGCCGGGATCACTCGATTAACCGGTGAGACGTTTCAATATGATGGAGGCTATTGTGCCAATCGTTTAGGGTTAAGTACTCAAGTGCCTCTATATCATGTCTTACATACAAATGGCCGTTCAAGACGATTCAAACTGGCGGGTGTAGATGTGGTACTGAATCACACGGATGATCAACGACTGCTTCAATACCCTTTGCAAAAGGTCGGTATGGCGATCTCAGCTCTGTATTATTTAGGACCAAATGTTGTGGATGATAAGATCATCAAAGCGATCAAAGATCAGTTATCACCTGAGGAGTATGCAAAGTTACTTTCAGCCGATTTGCCGAAATAGCCTATTTCTGTGTAAGCCTACGAACTATTCCTATTTGCACCCTACCTATCATTCCTGTTCCAAGTAGGCGATCAAGAATTAAATTACATAGTTAATATTGATATTGCATGCTTGAAAGATGGTCAAATTATAGGGCAAATATGATGCAATTCTTACCATATAGTATGAGGTCTTAGATATGAAGGGATTAACTTTTATTGATGGTGCGACTGTTTCTACGACGGATGTTCGCAAATCTTGGAGTAAAATTTTTCAAGTTGTCAAAGATAGCCATAAACCTGTTTTTGTTTGTACGAACAATACGCCCGAAGCTGTTGTTCTAAGCTTTGAAGAATTTAAAAACATGCAGGAAATCGTTGAAGCTGCTCGACGTGAACAGCTAGGACAACAGATGGTTTGTGATCTGTTGGATATTGCTCAGTTAACTGGTCGGCCGATCAAACATATGCTTTTAAACAAAAAAGATGTGTTTGAAGAAGCAGAAGGGCAATAAGCATAGCTATTGGTGATATTTATGGGATTTTCGTAAGATTCCATTCAGATGCCCTTGAAGGGAAAGGGCGTTATACAGTTGGAATAACGATAAACACCACTTTTTTGGAAGAATTTTTAATTAATAAGAAAAATAATATGTTTAATATTAATAATTTGAGATTTATTTTTCAATTTATTTAAAGTTTTAGAAAATTAAATAAAAAAAATGGTATAAAAGTTTGTATATGATTTTAGATTTATTTGAGTATGATTTTTGATCAGCTTGCAACAAATACAACTGTGTTTCTTTATCAATTTATGTTTCCATTCGCTGCTAAAATTGACAAGTTGACTACTGTGAAAGCGCAGCTTAAGCGCTTAAAAAATCTTCAACCGCGAAATAGTAAAAGTAAGCAGTCCAGTTTCAAAAAACTCTACATAAAGATCTGGAAGCAAATTTTAGTTATTTTAAAAAATGAGCGAGAAGTACGTGCAAGTGTGAATTATGTCCCACAGCTACAGTTAATCCTAAGACTTGATACATTTATCGATCCACTATTCCATCAAGAAATTTTTGGTGACGACAAAATATTAAATGCTCATTTTTTTATAATTTTCTTTGATTTTCGTAATGAAGATATCAAAAAACAAGTCTTAGAAATTTTCAAATATCGATCATAATCTTTTCTTCAACACTTTGATGAAGCAGAAAATTTGAGCTGAGATTAATAAAACATGAAAGAAAACTTTTTAGAAGATTATTTGAAATTCCAGCAAACTGCTATGTTGAAAGAATTTGCTGGATTAAGTGAGGATGATTTAAAGCAAATTAATTTGCTTAAAAGTGGCGCAGCTAAGATCTATCAAAATATTGTTGAATCACGCCAAATTGGAGCCGATTATCTATATGCTGCATTCACATACTTCAGTGTTTACTTATCTTCAGAGCTTCGCGAAACACAATATCTTGTATTAAAAGTAAGTTATTTCTTTTACGCACATTATAAAGCCATGGCTCAGTTGTCTGGTTCTCACGCAAAGCAAAAAGAGATTTGTGATTTATTGCGGTATATTGCCAAACCCATTCTCGAGCAAGATCAAGATCAGCAATTAGTAGAAGAAAGTGAATTATTATTACAGTTGTATTTAAGTTTTATGCTCAATCAAGCAGATTTTGATAAAGATGTTTATCGTGCCTGGGGCAAGTACATTGAGAGTAGAAATTTTAAAGAGAAAAAAGTTTTAAAACATTTACGTGCACTGTCGATCATTTTGAAAAGACTCACACAGAAAAAAATTGTGCATAGACAACGTAAAAAGAAAAAGCATACGAAAGACTGGCCGTCTAAAAAACAACTCATCAGCTATCGCCGAAAGAAGAAAGGGCAACAAGTTTTAGTCGATTATCCAGCTGAAATTATAGCTACACAAGAAACTGTATTAGATGAAGAAGGAGATCTGGATGTATTAGACTCCAGCATTACAATACATACAACAGATCTAAGTACTGCGCGGTTTAATCAAGTACTTGATCAACATGTAGAGCATTTACTGCGACACCGCCAGCGTCGACTACAACCGTTTGTGACCAATGCTCATTATATGAGCGAAGATGTGATTCGGCATTTGGTTTATATTTTAAATCTTGAGTTGAATAATGGCCATTCGAATGAAGCAGCAATTGCTGCAGCGTGTTTACTAAGCCTCACCACAGGTCTTTCGCCAGTTGCACTACTTGATTATTCACAATTGATTGAAGAGGGTGTGCTTATTAAAAATAAGAATTCTAAGAAGCCAGAGTATCGTCTCAGGCTACACTTAGATATCACCAAACAGAAGATTGAAATTTTAAAACAACATCAGCTTAATCATACGGTCTCACACGATCTTCATCTTTCTAGCAGCTGGTTTGACTATTTAAACTTACGTGTTAACCGTGAGGTAATTACTGTCCATCACGTGAATAGATACTTGAAAAAGTGGAGTTCAAAACAGCAGATAGGTTCAATCACAGTTGAAAAATTACAAGCACAGTTGTATTTTCATGTTTTTCATCGCACATTTAATGAGTATATTGCACACGTGCTGTCGGGAAAAGATAGTCATCATGACTTGCCAAGCAGTTTTTATAATGGTGTCGCACAGCATCTTATCAATGAGCATTATTTAATTTATTTAAAAACACTCACCACGCCAGATATTGCTGCAGAGATGCAAGACGTACTACAACAATTCAAAACATATGCTCTATCTGAAGATGCACGTTTTGGTAGTCAATTGGCACTTAACCCTCGTTTCGTTACCGATTTCTTTGTTCAGTTAAAACAATTTTGTGATGAGAAAATACAATTACATCAGCATGTGATAGAGCGAGTCAATGCATATAGTGCTTGGATGTGGCATGTCAGTTTACTATGCTTAACACGACGCCCGATAGCTAACTTACTTGGTCAATTGAGTGACTATGATCTCAAATTGAAATTATTGTATGTAAACGATAAGAAAAATAGTAATTCTCGAAAGGATGGTCGCTTTATTCCTTTACCAAAGTTTTTTATTCAAGCATTCAACCGTTATATCAATTTTTTACAAAGTGTTGTCGACAACTATGCGGATTTATTAAAATTTGTATTCAGTAAAAGTATCTTGCTTGAGGATCTCTTTGGCCAGGTAATTGTTTATCCTAAAGAATTGCCAGTGACGGCTCAAGAATGGGCAAGCAAGAAAATAAAAATATGTTCACTTGATCGCAGTTGGGTTAACCGTTATCTCTCTCATTGTTTTTATAACAATTGGCATCGTCATTTTGATATGAATATGTTAGTGGAAAAAGGCGTTACATTTAATGTTATTCAAGCACTGTATGGCCATGATCAACGTGATCAAGAGTTATTTT
Organism: Acinetobacter sp. CAU_H_S170_2; assembly: GCF_058890445.1. NCBI lineage: Bacteria > Pseudomonadati > Pseudomonadota > Gammaproteobacteria > Moraxellales > Moraxellaceae > Acinetobacter > Acinetobacter sp. CAU_H_S170_2. The sequence continues at coordinate 15,110 of NZ_JBZYAE010000002.1, read as the reverse complement.
ATCGTTATTCCTCAGCTTCTGTACATCAGTACATGGTTCAGGTGACTCATGGTATTGATGACATGATCAAAGCCCTTAATATCGAACATTTATCGTGATAGAGCACCATTCAATAAAGGATAGATAATGATGAAAAAGAGTGATGCTATTTACGATGAAATTACGCAACAAGTAGGATTTATCTTTGATGAAATATTGAATCTTATTAACCAATATAGACAAGAGCCGAGGGTAGTAGATGCAAAGATTAAAGAAATTTGGACAGATTTTTATGATGGATTAATTTGCTTCTTAGATCAAAAGAAATTGAATAGAAATGTACTTAGAAAACCATATATCCAACATAGTGAAAAATGTTTCTTAAAACACCGTGAGAATTACGAAAGGAACACCGAAAATGCGTACCTAATCAAACTTCGCCCGAAAACTCAATTTATTGACCCGCCACAGCGTCAGATATTAACCACAGAGGAGCGAATTAAATTGGGACGACTGCATTTTCACATTAATGCAGAGCTTAAAACTTATTGGCGGAGCAGAACTGTAGATACGAAAACACCGCAACAGTTATGGGGGAATTTTTATCTAAGCTTAATCTACTGCTCTGGTTGTAATGATTTGAGTCAGCTGACGGCAATTGGTAATACTTTGATTGATGAGATGCAGCAGTCGAGAACGTCATTGTGCTCGAAATTATACCGCGCAGACTATAAAAAGATTACTAATCCTCTTGTTCTACATTACCGCACCCAACATCGGTATTACGGCAACCAAATTGAAGAAAAGAACATTTATCAGTGGCGTCACGTGTGGTTCAATCCTTATGCACAAATGTTTATGGAGGGAATTAAACGGCAGGGAGTACTAGCACAAAATCCGCGTTGTGTCATTGAAGCCATTATTGCTGTATTTGATGTGATCAGTGTACAAGTCGATGTATCTGAACAAATACAAGAATTAAAAAAAATATTACGATGTTCCGATCAAGCACTTATAGATATGGGAGCTTTAAAAACATTCAAACATGTAAATCTAGGTTTAGAAATTCATCCAGATTTAAGCTTGGATATGTGTTTAAGTGAGGTCTTGCAAAATCGTCTTAAGACCGTGTCACTAACACCGCAAGATCAAAAGGCCGCTTGGTTTAAGGAACAGGCCTTAACAAAAGATGATGCGTTTACTTCATCATCTCAAAGACCCTCATTACAAACTGAAGTGGCTCAGTTAGAAATGATCACGGCACATCAGCAACTTAAGGAAATTCCGTTTGAACTAATGTTATTTGAACGTGATGAAGAAAAATCAAAACAGAACAAGAAGCGACAACGTAAAAGCGAAAGTATTAAATTGATGCGTTGGAAGCATATCCAAAAAAGTTTACAAAAGAAAAAAACAGCAGTGCATAGCAAAGAACAAAATCTTATTGAGGCCCAGCTGAGATTGTTAGGTTGGATTTTTGATTTAAAAGAGAAAAATAATAAAGTGAGTTCAATCGAGCGTTATCTCAGTAGCATGGCGAAAGATTATTTATTTCATATATATATGTATGAAGACGCGATTGAAACAATGAATACTCAAGACTATGAAGAGCTGTATGAATCCGTCCTAAATGGTATCGACGATCGTGATGAAATTCAACGCACATCGAAACCGAACATGCGTCAAGGTCGCGCTCAGTATGCATTTGGACGGCTCAAGTCATTTCATACATTCTGTATACAAAAATATGGAACTCCACAAGTGAGTAACTTTAAATACAATACTTTTCAGCGAGTACAGTTGTGTCACGCAAAGTTAGTCAGTCCACAAATTTTTAATCAATTGAAACAAAAATTGATGTTGAAAATCAACGCCTGTTCAACGTTACAAGAGCAAGAGTATATGCAGCAGCTGCAACTGATGTATTTATTGGCTTACAGACTGGGACTTCGTCTCAATGAAATTCGAGGACTTACATTCGCAGAAATTATCTGCCCTGAGCTCATCTGGAAAAATTCACAGCATAATCAAGATATACAAATTCGGATCACCTTAAAAAATAATGTATATCGAAGACTAAAAAGCCAAAATGCAAATCGTCAATTGGACCTCAATGCGGTCTTACTCAAAGACGAAATGGAATTTATTAAACAATATCTAAATACTTATTTTTCGCATATCAATCTAATTCAGCCGATTGATAAGCGGCTCGTTTTTTCGAGTAAAGGAGAAATTCTTAGCGAGTTATATATAACTCAAATGACACAAATACTCTTTAATGAAATTATAGGTAAAGATCACAATTATAGCTTTCATAGTTTCCGCCATAGTGCTGCAAATCATTTAGCTATCGCATGGTGTGGTTCAAAGGAAATGGTTATGACTTATACGGACTATACTTGGAATCATGCCAAATTGATGCGTAAATATTTATTTGGAGAATGTGCAATAGAACATGAGGGTGTGATTCAACATAAGTGGCGTCTGTTAGCAGATTGGATGGGGCATAGCTCAATTGAACAAACAGCATCTCACTATTTACATACGCTTGATCTGCTAGCGATTGATCGGATTTACAATACGCCGTGTCTAGTCCATCACTCTTTAGTAAATACATTACTAGGGGAGCAACAGACTAAAGATGAGATAGATCTGCGTCAGTATATTCAAAATAATAAGGGCTTTGACTTCTATCACCAGTCTTTAGCATTAAAGAAGTTACAACCATTCCCTATAATTAAAACCCAGTCAGATATGACGGCATCATCATATGAAATTATACGTTGTTACATTGAACGTTTAGAATATAAAGAGCATATTTGGCTTCAGCGTTGTATCTGGTTAGCTGCGAAATGGAAGTCACCCAAACTTAGTAAACTTAAGTGGGAGCAAAACAGTACAGAATCGATGGATGAGCAATATTTACTTGAATTTTACGATGATGCTCTTAAAAGAAATTTTGATCCAAAAACACTGGTTCTATTCACAGAACTAGAGCAACCTTTAAAAGCTAAAGCCTTGTCTGCTTTAGCAATCTTAATTCAACATACCAAGCTAAGAAAAAACTATATTCATTTTCAATATCGTTTTGATGAGAATAACAAACCAAAAATGAAATGGATTATGGGGGATTTTATCATCGGCATTCAGCAACTTTTACCAGATAACGTCAAGTTGAAAACGGATAATTATCCAGTGAATATTAAGCAGAAAAGCCGTGAAATTAAGGTGAGTTTTCGTGACGGAAATGAGAAAAATATTACGCTATGTGTTGTGTTTGGTTTGATGTTAGAGGCTATAAAAAACGATTATCTATGGGAAATAGCCTAAGCTATATATTTTTATTTAAAATTAGGTCTGTTGACATTTCATAAGGCTTTGTTGCACAAATACCTAACACTATAATTTTATTATGTTTATTTTTATTGAAATTCAACAAAAACATTAAAAATCAGTAACTTTCAAAATATTTATGCAATAAAGCCTAAGGAAGTTACCATACTTTTTTATATGCTTAACTTCCTAAGCCTCTTATTTAATTATTTTATGTTGTTCGGACAAGTTTACGTGAAGTGATGTGTGATTGAATTTTTTGCCCCAATAAATGCACCATTAAACCCAGCATAACAATACAAGAACCCAGCCACTGCAAAGTATTTAATTGTTCATCTAAAAATAAATAGGCAAAAATCATACTTATAACAGGCACCCAGAGTGACAATGGGCTAATTTTAGCAGCAGGATAACGTGTCAGTAGGTAGATCCATAAGCCATATCCGACAATAGTGGCAAAGTAAGCGAGAAATGCTGCAGCACCAAATCCTTTCCATGTCAGCGCATGCCAATCGGCTATGACGCCTTGCCAGCCAATATTTTGTACTGCTAAAAGTAAAAACCATAAAGGGGTAAGAATATTGCCCCATACGACCAGACCAATTGGGTTAACAGGCCCCATTTTTTTGACTACGATATTACCACAGGCCCATGAAATTGCAGAGCATAAAACCAATGCCAGCCCCATTAATGGCACATGACTATGTTGTTGACCGAATGCAATTAGCATTAAGCCCATAAAGGCAATCGCTATGGCCAACCACTGGTTCCAGAAGGCTTGTTCACGTAATAAAAATGCTGCAATCATGACAGTAAAAAATGCTTGGGATTGAACCACCAAAGCGACTAAACCTGTAGGCATTCCAGTCGCAATTGCACTGAACATAAATGCAAATTGAGAAAAGTTACTAATAAAGCCATAAAGTAATAACCATTTCCACCCGATGCTTGGAATACGAATGAAAAAGAGGGCAGGCAATAAAACCAGTAGATAGCGTAAACATCCGAGGAGCATAGGGTGTATCTCACTGACGCCAACTTTCATAAAATAAAAGTTAATACCCCAGATGAACACGACTGCGAAGGCAGCAAGTTTATCTTTTAAAAGCATATGTAATTTCCTAAAGACGTGGATGACCTGTACTTGGTACAGGTCATTGTGTTTGAGGATTAAATTTTGGTTTGTTTGGCAGGGATGAGCGTATTCAGTTGTGTACTTTGATGACGTAATTTAATTAGCTCTATGTAATCACGAATAATGAAGATACAGAACAGGATGCCTGCACTTGCGATACCGAACCAGAACGCTTTTTGAAGACCAGGAATAAAAGCCATGGCAGTAAAGATGGAAAGCATGCCGATGATTGCAAAATAACTGAGGTATGGGAAACACCACATACGAACTTTTAAACATTCAGGTGCTACACGCTCTAAGTGGCGACGCAAACGGATTTGCGAGAATGCAATCACGATATAGACAAATAAGGCTACAGTTCCATAAGATTCGACCAAGAAAGGGAAAACAGCATCTGGTGAGAAGTATGAAGCTAGAATTGATAGATAACCAAACAATGTGCTGAATAGGATGGCACGAATTGGAACACCATTTTTTGAAAGTTTAGTTAAGCTACGAGGTGCATCACCATTTTGGGTTAACGCAAACAACATACGGCTCGCAGCATAAACACCAGAATTTAAACAACTAAGCACCGCTACGAGAATTACGACATTCATAATGTCTGCAACAAACGGAATATTAAGAATTTTTAATGCACTTACATAAGGCGTCGCAATTTCTGGACTATTCCAAGGGACGATACATACCACTAATAAAATTGAGCAAACATAGAAAATAAGTACACGTGAAATTACAGATTGAGTTGCTTTGGCAACAGATTTTTCGGGGTCTTTGGTTTCTGCAGCAGCAATAGTAACGATCTCAGCACCAAAGTAAAATCCTGTTGCGGCAACAGCACCCGATAAGACTGGTCCCCAACCATTTGGCATAAAACCACCATGCTTTAACAATTCACCAAATCCAGCAGCTTGATGGTTTGGCCAAAGACCGAACATATATAAAGAACAAAGGAAAATGAAAAGACCAATCGCAGCAACTTTAATAGATGAGAACCAAAACTCGAATTCACCAAAGGATTTGACTGAGAATAAGTTCGTTGCTGTTAATAGGGCGAGTAAAACCAGACTGACGATCCATTGCGGTGTATCAGGTAACCAATAAGCAAAGAGTTTTGCACCGACAATCGCTTCTAATGCAATCACGATGACCCAGAAGTACCAATACATCCATCCCGTCATGAAGCCTGCGAGTCGAGATAAATAAGGCGAATCTTGGAAAGCATGGCGTGCATATGCATAGAAGGAGCCTGATACAGGAGAGGCGGTTGCAAGTTCACCAAGCATTCGCATCACTAAAATAATCAACACACCCGTAATCAGAAAGGACAAAATGGCGGCTGGACCTGCAGCTTGAATCACTACAGAACTACCTACAAATAGTCCCATTCCAATAACACCGCCGAGTGCCATCATTTGGACATGACGAGGTTTTAAAGCACTTTTTAAACTTTGATTTGAATCTGAATCATACATGATGGATTCCCTCTTATAATTTTATAACCGAATCATTACAGATGATTGAATGTGCGCTTAAAGCACTTCATCTCTTAAGTGGTACCAGCGATATAACAATGCTTGCCCGAGTCGACGGAATGGTCGAAACAGATGTGAAGGCAAAGGGGATTGATAAATCGGAAGCTCAAATTGAGGGCGTTGTATTCCCATCACACGTTCTGCGAGACGGCGTCCTGCCATTGCGGAGAAAGACACACCATTACCACCATAACCAATAGCGTAATAAATACTTTCCTCAGGGTTGGGTTGTACGATACGAGGCATCATGTCATGACTCACATCGACCCAACCCCACCAAGAATAAGCAATAGGTATGCCACGTAGACTTGGAAATTTGCGGTAAAGCCCTTCTTTTAACCGTTCGAGATGGACTGGATTATCCGCATCCGCACCCGTTAAGGAACTTCGACTACCACATTGCATAGATCCATCAGGGAGTAGGCGATAATAGTGACGTAAAGTTCGAGTATCTGTAATAAATGTGGTGCTATGTAAGCCTGACTCAGCACGTTCCGCTTCTGTTAAAGGGCGTGTCACAATAGAGTTGGATAAAATCGGCATGATTTTTCCAGAAAGATGCGGGTGTAAGCCGTTAGGCGTATAGCCACCTGTTGCAACCGCCACACGTTTTGCTTTGACAATACCATTTGGAGTACGTAAATAATGGATGCCATTGTGCGTTTCCCATCCAAGTACCGGACTTGAAGTGTGTACTTTGGCACCAGCAGCACGGGCACGTTTTAAATAGCCAAAAGCTAATTTTAATGGGTGTACGCCAACTCCATCGGGTTCCAACAAAGCACCTGCAGCTTCCTGATCCGCAACATATTCCTCATGTAGTTGTTCACGGCTCAACACACGAGTTTGATAGCCAAACACTTCTTTCATGACTCGGCCTTCATTTTCGAGGAAAGCCATTTTTTTTGCGCGATGAGCAATATAAAGATGTCCACCATCTTGAGCATCACATTCAATGCCGCTCACGAGGTCTTTGAAGTAATCAAAACCTTCCCGAATTTCAGCATCAAGACGTTTGGCGGTGTCTAATCCCCATTTTTCAATCCATTGGGATCGGTACAGACGACCTGAGGCATTTTGACCTTGCCCACCGTTACGGCTAGTACAGCCCCACGCTGTACGGTTTGCTTCAAGCACAAGAGGTGCGGCACCAAATTGTTCAGCCAGTGTTAATGCTGTCGATAGCCCAGTGAAGCCTCCACCAATAATGACAATGTCCGCTACGGTGTCACCCATTAATGGCCCATCATCTTCGGGTGGCGTACCTGCTGTGCCGACCCAATAAGTTGGCGCATAATTTTCATTTCCCTGTAGGACAGGAGAGGTTAATGGGTCAAACTGTGCGTTGTAACTTTTAAAACTATGTGGCGGTATAGATTTATGCAGTTCTAAGTGTTCGCGAAATGAACTTGAATGTTGAACAGATTGATTCATTGAATGACTCCTTACGCGATTGCTTGAACAGGTCTATTTTTACGGAATGCATTTTTGACGAGAATTTTTCCATCTTTAAATGTAAAGACATCAACCATATTGGCTTCAATCCAGCCACCATCAGTAGTTGTCGCAGTAAAGGTTGTTTCTGAAATACCAAATTCAGCGTTATCACTGATCCAGTGTTTACCGTTACGCCACTGAGCATCTGGAAAACTTTGAAAGGTATTACTAAATGCTTGACGAACTGCATCTAAGCCCTCAATTCTGGTTCCAAAAACATCATCTCCCGCCACAGTTTCAAAACGACATTCTGGATGCATGCATGCCATGAGTTGTTCAATATCATGTTGATTCCAAGCTGTTGAAAAATCGGTAAGAAGTTGGATTAATTGTGCTTGCTGCATTTGTATTGCTCCAAAATTAGGTTTTATAAACTGATGAAATGAATGTACGGAAATACTGAAATATGGCGTAGTACCAGATTTAGAGTTTTGATGGATCCAGTGGTTTATATATTTAAATTATTGTTTTTTAAAAATTAGTTTAAGTTGTTGATGGTGGAATGCCTTTTGCTTTATATCGAGTAAGTCCAGTTTTAGCTTAAAAGTGGACTGAAACTATGAGCTTTGCACCAGTTTGAGTAGGAAAGCATCAAAATTGATTGCAGCAATGCACAGATATAAGGATTGATTAGTGAGTTCAGTAATTTCAGCTACAGTTTGGCAGGCATTATTTTCTAATACGGCACAGAGTGGTTTGAATTTACAAGGCAGAATCTGCCGTATGATGTTTTCGGCTTTAGTACAAGGTTATTTAAAACCAGGTATGGCGGTACCTTCTAGCCGAGATTTAGCTGATCAACTGGGTGTTGGTAGAAATACGGTCACCATTGCGTATCAACAATTGGTTGCTGAGCGAATTTTGGAATCTAAACAGCGGAGTGGACATTTTGTCTGTTTAAATTTCCAGATTGATAGTAGTGAGAGTAAAACCATTCGGACTACATCAAAAGCGACGACCTGGGGTGCTCGCTTTTGTATACGACCTTCAGCACAAAGGCATTTAACTAAACCAAGTGATTGGATGAATTATTCCTATCCTTTTATTTATGGTCAGCCAGATGCGGAAAGCTTTCCTGCTTCGGCTTGGAGGGAATGTGCATTACGTGCCTTATCTGCAAAAGATGCCTCAATATGGTCACAAGATATTACTCCACAGGGGGACGACGCTTATCTCATAGATGCAATCCGGCAGCATATTTTGCCCACGCGAGGCATCATGGCTCAAGAGAACGAAATCTTGTTAACCGTAGGGAGTCAGCATGGATTATATATGTTGGCAACGTTATTAATGCGGCAGAATCATGTGATTGGTGTCGAAGAACCTGGTTATCCAGATGCACGTAATATATTTTTGCTACAGACCCAGCATATTGTGCCTTTAGCCGTGGATTATGAGGGGGTGACTTTAACTCGGGCAAATGAGTGTGATTATTTATTTGTTACACCAGGGCGACAATGTCCAACAGGAGTAACCATGTCTCCACAACGCCGACAAAATTTATTACAGTTAGCAGAACAAAACGACAGCATTATTATTGAAGATGAATATGATGCTCAAGTGTTAGTGCAAAATACAACGATCCCCGCGCTAAAAAGTTTAGATCGACATGGACGAGTCATTTATCTTGGAAGTCTATCTAAGCCATTGGCACCTGGGTTACGTCTGGGATATATCGTTGCCGCACCTGAATTAATACAAGAACTTCGACATTTACGCCGTCTGATGTTACGACATCCAAATGTGTTCAATCAACGTGTCTTTGCTTTGTTTATCGATCAAGGCTATTACCATAGCATGTTACGCCGTCAGCACCAATTACACCGACAACGGGGTGAAATACTCAATAAGGCATTAAAACAATATCTTCCAACATGGAAACCTTATGCTTTGAATGGTGGTTCAGCATGTTGGATTGATACCGCAGCAGATATTGATACTACGGTTTTGTCTCATTATGCCGCAAATTTAGGCGTATTCATTGAATCGGGGCAGTCTTTCTTTTTAGATGATCACAAACACAAACATTTCCTTCGTTTAGGGTTTGGGTCAATCAGTGCAGATAAAATTGATGAGGGGATAAGAAGGCTGGCTCAAGCCACTGAAGAATATTGTTTATATAATTGGGCAGATTAGCATTCCGCGACACTGTATTATTGAGGCGTGCTGAAAAAACAGGACACATCAGTTGCCGCTTTTTTTAGAAATTCTTTTTCCATTTCAGCAATTTTGAGTTGTTGTTTGAATTTCTTGTTTTCTTCGAGTAGAGCAACGAGATCGGGCAAAAATTGTTGTGTTCCTGCTAATGTCCCAACCTTTGCTTTCTTGTATCAATTTGATAAGGTTTTCATGGAAATACCGAGTTGTCGTTATTTAAGTGATGTGCTGCAAAAGCTGCCGACACACAAAGTGACCCAAATTGAAGAATTGCTGCCGCACTGCTGGAAACCTAAATCGAATTAAAAATTGGTATGGGATTCAGCGGACGCTTACTTCACGAATCCATTTATCTAAAGTTGAATAACCCACACCTAATTTCCGGGCGATTGCAGCTATAGGCTCGTGTGAGTTTGAAAGTGCATAATCAATCGCTTGCTGTTTAAATTCAGGACTAAAACGTTTAGCCATTTCTTGAATCTCCAAAGATTAAAGTTAGGTTATCTTTAGAGGGACATGCTGTCCATTATTTTGGCTAGGATCAGACTTACGATTATTGTTTTAGATCCTCAAACATCCTGTTCATATGGATCAATCAAATGATGACTTTAATTTGACGTTTATGCTGATACATTTTTTCATCAGCTTCAATTACTGCCACTCGTAAATTTTTACTTGGTTCACGTGCCGCAACACCAACAGCAGCATTAATTCCAGCATTTTGTAAGGACTTTAAAAGCCGATTCACCAATTTCTGAGTATTTTCTAAAGTCGTTTCAATATTTAGAATGCCAAACTCATCTCCTCCTAAACGCGCGACTAAATCATTGGAGCGTACATTTTTCTTTAAGATTTCGGCCGTTTTTTGGATCATTTGGTCTCCAGCCGAATGACCAAATTTATCGTTTATAGCTTTTAAGTCATTTAAATCTATAATAATCACTGTGGTTGGATGTCCGTAGGTTTTACATCGATCTTCCTCTAAATCCAAAAATGTATCCCAAGCACGACGATTAAAAACACCCGTTAAATGATCGGTTAATGAATCCATTTCAAGCTTTTCACTAACTCTTTTTTGTTCATTAATTTTAAGTTCATTTTGTAAAATTCGACTAAGTAATAAGCTGAATAGCTCTAATAGATCACTATATTGTTCTATACTTTGAGGCTGTACTGATGGATCAATAGCACATAAGGTGCCGAAAATAGAACCATCCTCATTGAATAAAGGTTGCCCAATATAGGCGTTTATATCGACCAGTTTGTTGATGCCTGCTTCTACATACAGTGGAATCTTTTTCGAATCAGGTGCTATACGTGGCCCTTTATCTAATACCATCTTAGAGCAGTATGAGTCAGCCCAATTGAAGACCTGTCCTACCTGTACTCCATATCCATGATCTTTAGCTTGCAAAACTATCCAATCATTACTTTCAGTACGAGTAATCATCCATAAAGCAAAGCCTAAGTGATTATGTAAATACTCTAAAATTTTTTCACCAGCATCTTTAAAATCTTTAAAGTTTTCATAAGAAGGGATCATAATTACTCACTATTTTGATTAGGATTAAACCTAAAAAGTGGCAAAATGCCATTAAATAGGACCGATAGAAACTTTAATTCTCATCGTGTGAACCATACTGGGTTTGTCAGAGACGTTTTTATTTAAGGTAGGCCATTTAGAGGGGAACTCATCCTTTCAGGTATTTATGAAATAAAGCCTGTCTAAAATAACTTTTAAATCTTCTATAGAAACGGGCTTAGCAAAATAATAGCCTTGCAAGTAATTACATTTGCTCTCTGTTAAAAACTTAGCTTGTTCTTCTGTTTCTACACCTTCAGCCACGACTTCTAAGTTTAATGTTTTTGCCATTTGAGTAATTGCTATAACAATTGCCGCATCACTTTTATGTTCTGGCAAATGCTGAATAAAACTACGATCTAACTTAATTTGATCAATAGGCAGTTGACGGAGGTAACTCAGGCTGGAATAGCCCGTACCAAAATCATCGATTGCTACTTTGATTCCAAGTGCTCGTATAGCTTTTAAAATTTCAACCGATCTTTCAATACCCATCAGTAACATCCCTTCTGTTACTTCTATCTTCAATAACTTAGCATCAAAGTTATTTGTTAGTAGGGTATTCCTTAACTCAGCCAAAAAATTAGTACGTTTAAATTGTATAGGAGATATATTTACAGCCACGCTAAGTTGATCTGGTCTATTCTTATTAATCTCAGTAATATCTTTGCATGCCTGATTTAATACCCAATTTCCTATCGCTGAAATTTGTCCAGTACGTTCGGCTAAAGGTATGAAAGACAATGGAGAAATTAAACCACGCTCAGGATGGAACCATCGAATAAGTGCTTCAACGCCTACAATTTTATTAGTTAAACTATCAACGATAGGTTGATAAAATAATTTAAATTGCTCATCTTCCAAGGCCATAATGAGTTCATGGCGTAACTGGATGTCATTCACTTTGTGAACCGTATTTCTGCCACTTGTATACCAGTGCCAAATGTTACGTCCTTCATTTTTGGCTTCATGCATTGCATGAATTGCATGATGCAATAACTCTCTAAAATTTTCGACTTCCTCTGTATCAGTCGCAATACCAATACTTGCGCTCAGACGAATATGATGCCCTTTTATATTAAAAGGTAAAGCTAAAATTTTTAAGACGCCTTCTACTGTTTGGGTTACTTTTTCCTGAGTATATTCTTTGTTTAATAATAGAGCAAAGCCATCAGCGGCAAAACGTGATAAAACATCATCTTCTTGTAAAATAGTCCGTAGACGCTGACTGACCAGCTTAATTAATTGATCCCCTTCAGCATATCCGAGATCTTTATTTATATTACGGAAGTCATCCAAATCAATATATAAAACTGCTAATGTATTGTTCATTCCACCCTTTTTGTAAAAGGCAAGGTCCAATAACTCTTCAAAAACTTGACGGTTAACTAATTCAGTTAGACTGTCATGAGTACGCTGATAATTTATATATTCTTCATCTATACGTTTCTGAGTTACATCTTGCTGCGTTCCAATAAAATGAGTACATTCATTATTTTGATTCCATACTGGGCTAAGAGTAAGTTGATTCCAGAACCAGGTGCCATCTTTCCTATAGTTTTTTAAGGTAATTTGAACTTCTCGCTTATCTTTAAGCGCTTGGTGAATTTCCTGAACTGCATTAATATCTGTATCTTCTCCTTGTAGAAAGCGACAATTACGACCTGAAATTTCTTTTTCGGAATATCCGGTTAATTTTAGAAAAGCAGGATTAATGTATACAATTTCATGATTTGAAGTAGCATCAGTAATTACAATACCATTAGGACTTGCATCTAATCCCCGTTTTAATAAGTGTAAATGCTCTTCTGTTTTATATCGGTCTGTAATATTTTTTACAATTGCAAATACACCTACAATTTTTCTATTTTGAAATAATGGTAAAAAGGTGAGATCTGCCCAATATTTTTCCTCTCTAACGTCATAAATCTGTATTTCTAGACGTTGAATATAACCTTCAGTAGCTTTGTTAAAAGCTTCTTCTGTTATTTTTTGATATTGAAGATGAATAAAATTTAAATAGTGTAGTCCTACAATCTGCTCTATCTCAAATCCATTAATCTTTTTTGATGTTATATTTAATTGGTTAATATTTCCATGTAAATCCAATTCATATACCGTATCAGGATGATGATCAAAAAAAGAATGATATTTATCATTCATAGCATTTTTATGCTGACGCTCATAATATAGATCGATCCCTAAAGCAGTCAGGTATGCCGCATGATTAAGCATTTTAATCTCATCATCTGTTGGGCTCTTCGGTTTTCGATAATAAGTTGCAAAAGTTCCATATAAAGTACCTTCAGCACTAATTATAGGAACAGACCAACAAGCAGTAATATTTTCTTCAATAAAAAATTTTTGATATCTTTTCCAGTTAGGATGAATAAAAATATCTTCACAAATAACGATTTTACGATAATAAGCTGCTGCTCCACATGCACCAACATATGGCCCAATCTTTAAATTTGTTAATGCATTACGATATGCTGAAGTAAAATATTGTCCTCCACTGATTAAATTTAAATGTTTTTCATTCTCTGAGAAAAACATAATAGTTACCATTGATCCAGGAATTAAACCTTCCAACCACTTTGAAACTGTATCCAAAACAACTTTTAAATCAGTTTGTTTACCTAAAAAATCAAGAATAAATAAAGTATCAGGATTATTAGATTCTCTAGACATTACACACCATTCAATAAACGCAAACTCAAATCATAAGTGCGACACATTTGTAGTTAGTTGAAAAAGTTAGGTGTATTCGTAGAATCATTAGACTTTTTCAACTCGCAATTGGAAGGCACACAATGAAGAAATACACTAAACTTTCTCAAGATTAAAGATACGAAATTTATACTACTTTGAAAAGTAAAAGTTCAATCGCTACGCTTGCTCGGGAGTTAGGGCGCTCACGATCAACCCTCTATCGTGAATGGCTTTGTTGCATAAATATGTAAGCATCTGACTTAAATAAATTTAATTTTGGATCAAAAAATAATCAAAACTTTTAAGAACCTATCCAGAATATTTTCTATGCAAAAGTAGCCTTAAAAAGGCTAAATTAATGAACTGAAGACTCGTATTTAGGTGCTTTTCACAGTTTTTCCAGAGCCTTCTACACTTTTCTAACCAAGCAAATGATCTTTCCACAACCCAGCGTTGTGGAATGACTGCAAATTTATGCAATTCACTTCGTTTAGCTACATCAACTCGGGATCCGATTAAATTATTAACAGCCAAAGAAAAGCGTTCACCTGTATAACCGCCATCAACAAATACAACCTCTACATTTTGTAAGCTATCTTTATGCAAAGTTATAGTATCTAACGCACCTTGACGATCTGTTTTATCTGCTGTCGTAACCAATGTTCCATGCGGGAGACCTTCAGTATCAACAATAATATGTCTTTTAATGCCTGAAACTTTTTTACCAGCATCATACCCTTTATCACGTGCAGTATCTGTGTTTTTTACACTTTGTGAATCAATCATGATAAAGCTCGTTTGTTATTTCCGTCTATTGCTGATACGGGCTTCGCCAACTACATTTTTTTAAAGCTTGCTCAAGTATGCTAGGTTCAGTTTCTGAAGACTTTTTATTCCAAATCGAGAAGTAATAATGCACAGTGCTTTTAGGTGGGAAGTCTCGAGGAAGCATACTCCATTGGCATCCACTTTTTAGAATATAGAGCAATGCGCAAAATACTTCATAGACATCAACGACTTTTGGACGTGTTTGTTTTTTTCCGCTCAATAGTAGCGGTTCAATTTCTTTAAAAGCTTCTCGACTAATGTCGCTGGGATATGGTTTTCTCATGGGGGAAATTTAACAAATTATTTTTTCAATTGCTAAAAAAGAATGAAATTAATACTGGATAGGCTCTAA